>NZ_DATGLN010000223.1:0-7131 GCF_035294165.1 Chthonomonas sp. | reverse complement strand
CCTCATCACTCTACTAGGGCCTGGCGGCTGTGGAAAAACACGCCTAGCCCTCGAAGCCGCGGCCCATATCCATGCCCTCTACTCCAACTCCATCTGCCACGTACCTCTTACAGAAATTCGCGATCCCTCTGTGCTCCCTCTCACGCTGGCCCAAGCCCTTCGCCTCCCCATCGCTTCTCAACAGCACCCTTTAGAGGGCCTATATTCCCAGTATCATGAACACCCCCTCCTCCTCCTACTCGACAACTGTGAACAGCTACTCGTCCCCGAGGAACATGCAGATCAGGTTCGCAGCTTCCTTTACGAGCTTTTCGATCGGCTTCCCCTGCTCAAATGTCTTGTCACATCTCGCCAACCCATTGGGCTTGAGGGCGAACAGCGTTACAGCGTCGGTCCGCTGCCCATCCCTACTGCTCTGTTCGCCCCCTCCCCAGAAGAGTTAGCTTCCTACCCCAGCGTCCAGCTTTTTGTGGATCGAGCCCAGGCCATCAAGCCGGATTTTCAACTGACCCCACGAACGGCCCTACCGATTTACACCACGGTTCAAAGGCTTGAAGGCATTCCTCTCGCTTTAGAGCTGGCCGCATCCTGGTGTTCTCAACTCTCCATGCTGCAGATCGTTCAGAGACTAGAAAACCCCATGGAGCTTTTAGTAACGCGCCGCCGAACACCAACAGTACGCCATAGCGCCCTACAAACGGCCTTTGCATGGAGTTTGGAACTTCTCTCAGAAGATCAAAAACAGTTCTTCCTCAAACTATCCGTTTTTCGGGGAGGCTTCACCGCAAAAGCCTGTGCTGCTGTTTTGAACAACCTCGACGCCGAACCGATGCTAAATGAACTGGCCGAGCGTTCACTCCTCTCCTTAAGTGGAGTATCCGTAGATGAAACGCGCTATACTCTTCTCGAAACCATGCGCGAGTTCGCCTTGATGTATCTATCCCCACAGGAGATTCACGATCTTTCTTTACGCCACGCCCGCTACTATTTCCAATTTGCACGGGAGAACGTTCCGTTGTTGGCAGGCCCCCAGCGCCCCACCGTCCAGGCCGCCCTAGAGGCCGAACACGATAATTTTCGCGCCTCACTGGAGTGGGCTATCGCAAATAATGCCGAACTGGCCGCCTACATCGGTGCAGCACTCTGGTACTATTGGATGGTGACGAACTCCTTTACCGAAGGCCGCAAATGGCTCAAACAGATACAGGCCGTAATCCCCCCGCATGCCGATGCCTTCATCCAACTGCGCATTCTGCATGGCCTTGGGCTTTTCGCCAAACACCAGGCCGACTATGCAGAGGCCGATTTTTTCTACAAGATCGCCCTTGCCAAAGCGACCCAAATGGATGATCTTCGCGCTCAGGCAGAGATTCATGGACAGCTCGGAGCTTTGGCCTATGAGCAAGGCAATTTAGAGGATGCTCAAACCGCCTATACCCTCTCGCTCCAGCTCTGGCAGCGCCTAGAAAACCATCAGTTGGTCGCCACTACCCTCAACAATATGGCCCTCATCGCCCAAGAGCAGGAACGATATGAAGAGGCTGTTGAGCTGTTGCAGCAGAGTCTGCAAGCCAAACGCACCCTCGGTAACCACCAAGGGGTAATCGATTCACTCAACAATCTTGCGCTTATCGCCTACGATCGGGGCCAATATGAAACCGCTCAACGCATCTTCGAGGAAGCCCTTGAAAAAGCCCGCGAGCTACAAAGCCCCTATGTTGAGGCCATTCTCCTCAACAATCTCAGCAACACGCTGCTTGCTTTGGGGCAACCTGCCAAAGCGCGAACCTATCAGGCAAAAAGTCTTCAACTGCGTTGTGCTCTCCAAGATAAGCGAGGCTTAGCCTACTCCTTTGAAAGCTGCGCCTGGCTCGCCGTCAGTTGGAAACGCGCCGAACTGGCCACGAAACTCTTGGGGGCTGCAGAGGCCTTGCGGCAACAGATCGGGGCCCCTCTGCTCCCCTCCGACCGCAAACGGGTCGCCGCCATTCGCCATCAAATCCAGTTACAACTCCCCGACCAGCAGCTCGACGCCTTCTACACGATTGGTCGGTCACTAAATCTCGACGAAACGCTGGCCCTCACAGAGCCGTTATTGGGCGCGCTTGGCAAACTATCCGTCCCGACAAAAGCGTCGGAATCCTAAGTAAACAGCTCTGCCTCCTGCTCGAGATAGCTTCGCAATCGTGTCACAGCTTGTGCATGCAACTGATAGGCGCGCGACTCGGAGACGGAAAGCACCATACCGATCTCCTTGAACGTGAGCCCCTCTTTGTAGTAGAGCGACATTACAAGCTTCTCTCGCTCCGGCAACCGCTCCACTGCGGCCGCAAGCACACGCTTGCGCTCCCGCATGGTCACCGCCTCGAGAGGGCTAGGCCCCTCGGCAGGTAGGAGATCGGCTAAGCGCTGCTGCTCGGTGCCTATTCTCAGATCGTCCAGGGAGAGAAGGGTGGTTCTGCCGATGTTGGTGAACAACTTATCGAGCTGCTCAAGAGTGATGCCCAGCTCTTCGGCCACCTCCTCTTCGGTGGCCGGACGCCCCAAGCGGCTCTCTAAACGCATATAGGCCTGCTTAAGCTGCTTTTGCTGGTCGCGCACCAGTCGAGGCACCCAATCATCGCTGCGAAGCATTTCGAGAATAGCGCCTCGAATAAGGGTGATCGCATAGGTTTCAAACTTAATGCCTCGATTAGGATCGAACTGATCGACCGCCTTAATGAGGCCAATTGCCCCGGCACTAATGAGATCGTCTTTCTCGATTCCTGCCGGCAAGGGGCCGAAAAGACGCCCCGCCGTAATCGTAACGAGGTGTGCGTAACGCTGAATAAGAGCCTCCCGCGCCTCCTGGCTGCCTTCTTCTTTAAACTCTCGCCAAAGCGCGGATGGTGGAACTTCGCCCATCTGTGGACCTCCGTGACCTTTGTCAGTTCCTCTCTTCCCTCATAGAAGAGAGCCTCCGAGCCGGGGATCCTCCATAACCCCCTCGGCCCCTAGGATTACCCTGCTATTTTCGGCTAGTTCTTCGCAAACCTTTAGCCAATCTTCTTGGCCGCCTCAATAGGCGATCTCTCACAGCCCCCCTCACCTCCTACCCCTCTTCCTAACGGAGAGAGGGGCACCTCGCGGTGGGCGTCCTCGCGGACGGCGCCTTTGCAGCCACTACAACACCCATAATCGTCTATCTCCCTGGCCGCTGCATCGCCGTGCGCTAGCACCTCCCTAATAGGGGAAAGGGCGGGATAGGGGGCGAGCAAGATAAGTTCATTCTGCTAACTAGCTCTAGAACCGAAGCAATTGGCAGTCTCTGCAGCCTCACCCTGCCCCCTCAGAACTGGTGGGAATGGAAACTTAAGATTTCTCGCCTTCGGCTCGAAATGACAGTTGTTTATCTCGCCTTTGAAATGACAGTTGTTCATCGGCGCTTCAAGCCCCACCCCTCCCCTACAAGGGGAGGAGCTGACCGCCTCAGCGGCCTGTTTTATTCTCTTAATCGTCTCTTTGCCTGGCCGCTGCATTGCTGTCTGCTACGACTGCTGCGTTGCCGTCCGCGAGGACGGAAAGGATGGGATCAAGGTAGCTTTGCTGTGCGAACCGGCTCTAGAACAGGAAGCCTGCCTCTACAACTCCCGATACCAACTAAGCACCGCCCTTGAACAGAAAAATTTCTCCTAACCTGTTGACACATTCACACAGGGCGTGGTACACTCTATGAAAAGCCAACTATTCCAACTGGAATAGTCAAGTTTAGGCGATCTGTTAGGGAGAAGAGAAGATGGCGAAAGCCGATGTGGAAGCGATTAAAAAGGCTAAAGACGGGTTGGACGTTTGGGACGACATATTTCGCTACGCCAAACTCGGCTACGATGCGATCCCACCAGACGATCTGCAGCGCTTTCGATGGTATGGCATCTACCCGCAAAAACCGAATGTTGGTCATTTCATGTTGCGCGTGAAGGTGCCCGGGGGAGATTTAACTGTTGAACAGCTCCGTGCTATAGCCTCCATCACACGCGATTTTGCCCATGGCTTCGCGGATGTAACAACACGCCAAAATTTTCAGTTTCACTGGCTGACCATCGAGAACCTACCTACCGTCTTTGAACGTCTCCATGCCGTTGGGCTTACCACAACCGGGGCATGTGGCGATATTACCCGCAACATCGCAGGATGCCCTGTGTCGGGTCTAGACCCGCAGGAGCTTTATGATACCCGCCCCCTCATTCGCGAGGTTACTAACTACTTTTTAGGTAATAAAGAGTTCTCCGATCTGCCTCGCAAGTACAAGATCGTTATATCGGGCTGTGCCATTCACTGCGCTCAACCGCAGATCAACGATGTGGGCTTGCAGGCCGTGCGTCGCTTTCACAAGGGCAAGTCGGAGGTTGGTTTTCATCTGTATGTGGGCGGAGGGCTTTCCACACAACCGCATTTCGCCAAAAAGCTCGATGTCTTCATCAAGCCTGAGCAGGTGCTGGATGTTTGTATTGCCGTTACTAAAATCTTTCGCGATGACGGCTATCGGCAGCGACGCAACCACGCGCGTTTGAAGTTTCTTGTGGCCGATTGGGGGCCGGAACGGTTTCGTGAGGAGCTGATCAAACGCCTCGGATGGACTCCAGACCCGGCCGTGCCTGTGTTGGAACCTATTAGGCCGGTGCAGCAAGACCACTTGGGAGTTCATCGCCAAAAGCAGGCCGATCGCTACTGGGTAGGTACCTCCATTCTTACCGGCCGGGTTACCGATGAGCAGTTGTTTGCTGCGGCCGACATTGCCGAACGTTATTGCGAGGGCAACGTTCGTACCACCAACCAACAGAACCTGCTCTTCCCAAACATCAAGTACAGCGACTTAAATGCCGCTATACAGGCCATTCAAGAGGCCGGTTTCTTGGTGAATGCCTCCGAGTTTCACAAGGGGGCGGTATGCTGTACGGGCAATGAGTTTTGCAACCTGGCCATTACGGAGACAAAACATCGCCTTCAGGAGATCATCTCCTATCTGGAGAGTCGTATGGTGTGGGATGAACCGATACGCATTCACCTTAACGGCTGCCCGAACTCGTGTGGGCAGCACCACATCGGCGACATCGGCCTGCAAGGGTGTTTGGCACGACTGAACGACGGGACACAGGTAGAGGCCTACGATGTATGCCTTGGTGGCCGACTCGGGGGCGATGCGAAATTCGTCCGCCCTATCTCGCGCAAAGTGCCGGCAGATAAGGTGAAGTATGCCATTGAGAACCTTTTGGTGAGCTTCCGATGCACCCGAGAGGAGGGCGAGAGTTTCGGGCAATGGGTGGATAGACACACGAACGAGGAGTTAGCCGAGTTTTTGGGTCTGCACCTTTTAGCCCAAGACGATCCCACGTGGACTCCGCCGCCCCCGCGCGCTCATGCGCCTGTGGAAGCCGAGTAACGGCAATATAAAGAGTTCTGTTCCTCAGGGCAAGCGTGCAAGTTGGTTCGCTTGCCCTGTTTGGTGTGCTTTTATAGGCTCTCCTTGCCGAGATAGGATGCAGCCGCTTGCGGTTCTAGAGCCAGTTCGCAGAGCAAGCCAACTTTGCTCGTCCCCTATCCTATCCTTTCGTCTTGCAGACAGCACAATGCAGCGGTCTTAGCAGATGAGGAGGAGGGCGTCGGCCTTGAGGTTACCCACTCATTATGTAATTGCCTCTAGAGCAAGTTAGCAGAATGAGCTTATCTCGCTCGCCCCCTATCCCGGCCTTTCCCCCTATTAGGGAGAAAGGGGGCTATCTTGCTGGTTTTTCGAGGGAAAGCTAGCCAAAGGAAACAGCCGACAAGCTTATTAGCCTCCCTCCCCCTGCAGGGGGAGGGTAGGGGTGGGGCTGTAGGGGTAAGCCTTGAGGGAAGGCGTTATTCTTGAAGAGCCGGTGAGATGAACAACTGTCATTTCGAGCCGAAGGCGAGAAATCTTGAGTTTCACTTCCCACAAGCTCTAAGGGGGAGGGGTGGGGCTGACAATCTCGCGGCTCTAGAGGCAGTTAGCAAAGCAAGCCTCTCATGTTCGCCCCCTATCCCGGCCTTTTCCCCGATTCGGGAGGTGCTAGCGCACGGCGATGCAGCGGCCAGAGAGATGGACGGGTAAAGAGTATGAAACAGGCCGCTGAGATGCTCACCGCGAGGTGCCCCTCTCCCTGATAGGGGGAGGGCGTCGGCCTTGAGGGGCGGGGGCCCTATGTATCCTGCTCGGTAGGGCGAACCAGTATCTCGTTCACCGATACATGCGGCGGCTGAGTTACCGCATAGAGAATGGCCTCCGCAATATCCTCGCTTTTGAGGGGTTCCATGGTGGCGATCCACTCCCGAATGGCCTGCTTCGTCGGCGCATGGGTAATGTGATCGGTCAACTCCGTCGCCACCACCCCAGGCTCGATCACCGTAACGCGAATATGGTTGCGCGTCTCCTGCTTGCGCAACCCTTCCGAAAAAGCACCTACCGCAAACTTCGTGGCAGAATAGACGGCCGCATACACGCTGGTCTGCCTTCCTGCCACCGAAGAGACGTTCACAATGTGCCCGCCTCCCTGTTCCTTCATGATCGGCAGCACCGCGTGCGTGGCCACCATAAGCCCCCACACATTGATGTCGAGCATGCGTCGCCAATCGCGAATGTCCGCGCCATCAACCGGCCCCAACAACATCACACCGGCATTGTTCACCAAGATATCCACACGCCCCCAAGCCTCCTGCGTACGACGTACCATCGCATACACCTGTTCGGCCTCCGCCACGTCGGTCACACTCGGCAGCGCCTCACCTCCCTCGGCTCGTATGCGTTCTGCGAGCGCGTTCAAACGCTCGACACGCCGGGCGGCGATCGTTACCCGCGCCCCCTCTGCCGCCAGTCGCAATGCGGTGGCCTCCCCAATACCCGATGAGGCTCCTGTAACAATGGCAACCTTACCTTCCAAACTTTTTGCCATCTATCTCTCCTTTCTCTGAAAAATCTGCCGTCTTTTTTACGATTCACCGCTCCCCGATAACGCCTTTTGTGCCTTCCATAGTGCCGAAAGCCCAGTCCCCATCGGCAACGCCCCAGTCGTTACCGAAAAAGCCTGCTGCCAAAATGCCTTCCAAGCCCTTTGTTAGCATCTGTGCGCTCAGCAC
>NZ_DATGLN010000222.1:0-1659 GCF_035294165.1 Chthonomonas sp. | reverse complement strand
GAAGATTTGGTCTTCTCCAATCTTGGAGGTTGTCGCCTCATGCTCCACCTGCGCCGTTGGATTCCGCACATCTATATAGGGGAAGGTGTGAGCACCGCACTTGTCTCCAATAAGCAAAGAGTCGCACTGTGAATAGTTCCGCGCTCCGTCGGCTCCAGGATTGACGCGCACCAGACCCCGATAGGTATTCTGCCCATGACCGGCCGATATTCCCTTCGACACGATGGTGCTGCGCGTATTTTTGCCGATGTGGATCATCTTGGTTCCCGTGTCCGCCTGTTGGTAATGATTGGTTAGCGCCACGGAATAGAACTCTCCTACCGAGTTATCGCCCAGCAGGATGCAGGATGGGTACTTCCAGGTTATGGCCGAGCCGGTCTCCACCTGAGTCCAAGTGATTTTGGAGTTCTCCCCCGCACACTTCCCGCGTTTTGTTACAAAGTTGAAGATACCACCGCGTCCCTCTTTATCGCCCGGATACCAGTTTTGAACCGTGCTGTACTTGATGGTGGCATCCTTCAAGGCGATCAGCTCAACCACGGCGGCGTGTAACTGATTCTCATCGCGCATCGGGGCCGTGCAGCCCTCAAGATAGGAGACATAGGCCCCCTCATCCGCGATGATCAACGTGCGCTCGAACTGGCCGGTATCTCTGGCGTTGATACGGAAATAGGTGGAAAGCTCCATGGGACAACGAACTCCCTTGGGCACATAACAGAACGTTCCATCCGAGAAGACCGCCGAGTTGAGAGTGGCAAAGAAGTTGTCGGTTGGGGGCACTACCGACCCAAGATACTCCCGTACCAGATCGGGATGCTCTTGCACCGCCTCCGAAATGGAGCAGAAGATGATGCCGAGTTCGGCCAGCTTGTCCTTAAAAGTCGTCGCCACCGAAACGCTATCAAAGACGGCGTCTACGGCAACCCCAACCAGCCGTTTTTGCTCTTCCAATGAAATGCCGAGCTTTTCAAAGGTGCGAATCAACTCAGGGTCTGCCTCTTCCAAACTGTTGAGCTTTGGCCGTTTCTTTGGAGCCGCATAGTAGATGATGTCCTGATAATCAATGGGATCGTATTTCACGTTTGCCCAGTGCGGCTCTTTCATGGTGAGCCAGTGCCGATAGGCGTTCAAGCGCCATTCCGTAAGCCATGCCGGCTCGTTCTTGCGCTCAGAGATCATGCGAATGATTTCCTCATTCAGGCCTTTAGGAATGGTCTCTATCTCAATCTGGGTCTCGAACCCGTAAGCATACTCTTTCCGCGCAAACTCTTCGATGGTCGTTAATGCATCCGACATCTCTCTATTCTCCTATCAAGCCGCTATTGGCAGGTCGTATTCTTCCTTTTCGATCTTTTCTGAGACGACACGAGGCCGATCTCGTCCGAAGGCATAAAGGCAGTCGGCGCCTCACGGCCGCATATTTCCGCCAATGTAATGAGGTTTAGCATCTGAAGCAGACGCGCATTGATCCGCGCCAGAGGCTGGCGAATGGTGCAACGCGGCATCTGTTCACAGGCGTTCAGATGCTCCTCCTTCATGCAGTAGACGAAGGCCGGCGGCCCATCTATGGCCTCGATCACCGCCCCTATACTGATCTGCTCGGCAGGCTTTGCCAACCGATACCCTCCGTTGGGGCCTGCTGTAGAGATAACTAAGTGC
>NZ_DATGLN010000221.1:0-9218 GCF_035294165.1 Chthonomonas sp. | reverse complement strand
ATGGGTTTTACAATCTCCTCGATACCACAGGGTTATCGCTGCTTACGCCGCTTACAAAACGGGTGGTCTCTCTGTATAACTCTAATCTACGGATAGCGATAGAGGTAAGTTTCTCCAAGATGGATACAAAATTCTACCCATTGTCCCCTTCTTAAGTATGGGTTTTCCTATCTCAACCTTCACTACGCAATCGGTGGGCAACTTATCACCCGATCCCGCCAGGATATTCGGTGACATTTACGATGCCCTAGGTTCCCCTTCCTCCAAGGAACAGCCGAGGATAAGTTGGCGGAGATGGCGCAGATTCATCGCGTGCATGGTCTCGGCTTCCGGTGTCTCTATTAGGGCCGGCACGTTGAGAAGGCGCGGGTCGGTTAGCAGACGCTGAAAAGCGGCATCCCCTATCTCGCCCTGCCCAATGTGTTCGTGCCTATCCACTCGGCTTCCAAGCCCCTTCTTGGCATCGTTGATGTGCAGCACCTTCAACTGATGCAGCCCCACCAGACGATCGAACTCGGCGATGGTGGCCTCATAGGTCTCCGGCGTGCGAATGTCGTAACCGGCCACAAAGATATGGCAGGTATCCATGCAGACTCCAAGCCTAGGGTGAGGCCCAACCTGTTCAAGGATGGCTCCAAGCTGTTCAAATCGCCACCCCAAACCGGTGCCCTGCCCTGCAGTGGTCTCTAGCGCAATGCCCACCCGATAGTTCGCTGCGTCGGTAGCCTCCAAGATCATGATCAAGCTTTCCACCAAACGCTGCATGGCGGCCTCTTCGCCCTGCCCCAAATGGGCACCCATATGGGTAACCACCCACAGTAAACCGAGCTGTTCCGCTCGGTCAAGCTCATGGCGAAAGGCGCTTCGCGAGCGCTCTAGCACGTCTGCAGCCGGTGCCGCGAGGTTGATAAGATAGGAATCATGGGCGATAATGAAGGAGATTTGGGTCTGCTCTTTGGCGGCCTCGAAGGCCTCGATCTCTTCGGAGGTAAGGGGAGGATTTGACCATTGGCGTGGACTGCTGGTAAAAAGTTGCACGGCCGTACATCCTATGGCCTTTCCGTTAATGAGGCTGTTGGCCAGCCCGCCGGAGGTGGGCATATGGGCGCCGAGGAGCCGTGGCAACGGCTGCGCTTCCAACTCATTGCTGGAGCCTACGCGCAGGCTCTCAGGAGCGCTATCGCTCATCGTTATCCTTCAGCATCATAAAAAAGCAACCTTCTCGATGCACGATTTGCCTATTTTAGCACCTCATCAAGAGCCTGTCAAGGCAGGAGCGCTAGGGACGAAACCAAGGGCGCTCGCCATCGCCGGGGGGCATGCCGAAATTGCGCGGGCAGCAGAACACCGGGCATAGCGCCGTTCCTGAGATCGCGGCCATGCGCGCTCCATTGGTAACGAAGGGATCGGTTCGGTCGTCCACAATACGTCCTCCCGAGGCGTAGAGAGCCGCCACGCGAAAATCGTCTGGGAAGAGCCAGTGTGCGTGGCCATCACTAAACACATAGTTCCCGCCTCCGTTATGGCGTCTATCCGGCGGGCGCGTGCCGAAATAGAGCGGGTGATAGGGGCACCGAGCGGCGAAGGGGTCATTGGGCAGGGTGTTTAGATTGTCGCCGTAGGCATCATGAATGTAGGCATCCTGCGCGGAGGGATCGGTGAGAGGTGTGGCATCGGCAACCCATCCGGGATTGGCATAGCCCTCACCCCATACAGGCAAAGTGCTGGGCGTGGGCACGGCGGTAGAGGAGATGGCATGACGCCAATCCGAAGGGTCGCCACGAAAAACATAGGCGTTCCAAATGTAGCTGGTGCGGCGCAGGAACGAGGGGCTGTAGATGGAACCATCCCAAACGCGCGCAAGGGTATCGGAGGGACAAACCCAAACGCGCCATCCTGAGGAGAGATAGGGCTGATGCAAATCCATCGGCCAGGTGCCCGGCAGGTATCCGGGGCTGGCATACATGGCGTCGTAGTCCTCTGCATAGAGCATAACCCCCATTCCTAGCTGGCGCAAATTAGAGAGACAAAGGGTGCTGCGCACCTGCTCGCGCACCTGCGCCAGCACAGGCGCCAGAAGCGACGCTAGTATGGCTATAATAGACACAATTACCAAAAGCTCGATGAGGCTAAACGCCCTCAGAAGGTGCTTTCCTTTAAAGCGAGGAGTGAGTGATTTCATTTTTGCCCTCCCGTGCGCACCGGCAGGAATGCTACAAATAGATTATCTGTTACTACATCGCTCTCCTGCAGGCAACACAGGCCTCAAACCGCGTGGGATGGTCATAGGGTCTTACGGTTCTAGAGGCAGTTTACAGAGCAAGCCTATCTTGCTCGCCCCTTATCCCCTCCTTTCGTCTTGCAGACAGCAGCGCAGCGGTCTTAGCAGACGGCAACGCAGCGGCCAGAGAGATAGACGATGAAGGGAATAAAACGGGCCGCTGAGGTGGTCAGCCCCTCTCCCTGTAGGGGGAGGGGGAAGGGGGTGGGGCTGTAGAGGCTGACAGTTTTACGACTCTAGAGACAATGAGTTAAGCAAGCCTGTCTTGTTCGCCCCCTATACCGTCCTTTCCCCCGATTCGGGAGAAAGGGGGCGGTTTTGGTTAGTTTTTTAAGGAGAGCTTATCAAAGGAAACCGCCGATAAGCTTACCGGTCTGCCCTCGCCCTAAGAGGGGGAGGGGCGGGGGGTGGGGGCCTTGAGCGCAGCACCGTCGGTCTTGAAGAGCCGGCGATACGACTGTCATTTCGAGCCGAAGGCGAGAAATCTTGAATTTCACTTCCCACCCGTTCTGAGGACAAGGATGTGTGCTTTGAAGGGGAGGACGTCGGCCTTGAGGCGCCCACCGCGAGGTGCCCTCGCCTCAATGGGGTGAGGGGATAGGGCAGTAGGGGCAACCCTTGTGGTTACCCTATTTATGATAGTGCCATTTCGGGGCAGGCCTTGTGCCTGCCCCTACAGGCGCGAGGTGGCTCATCGGGCCGGAGACAGGAGGTGGGGGCTAATACATAAACTTGCGTCCTTATAGAGGTCGGTTCGATGCCCCCCAAAATTGGGGTACAACAATGGGGATACAACACACTGCTATGTGCAACATGCCGACCCGCATCCAGGGCAAGATCGGCAGCATTGAGGAGCATCTACGTTGGCCGAAGGGCACACAGACTGGCGCGAAATACCCATATCGGGCACAGAAAAAGGGTTTCCGGCTATCCACTCGCGGGTTTGCCATACCGCAAAGGGAACACCCTATCTATGCCATCCTGGAGTGATACTTATCGGGCGCACACAAACGGAGATAGGGGAGCTGGCGCCTTTTCTGCAGGGCTTTGACCCCGATTTGGGCTTTGCCACCTATCTGCAAGACCCAGTGCAGCTTGACCCGGGAACCCAGCTTTGCAAAACGGCCGGGCAGCTTTGCTATGCTTCCTTCGGCCCAAAACGAACCTGGAACCGAGATGTTAAACGCTATTTCGACAACATCAAAGAATCGGGGCATGGCAGCGTGCTTGAACACGCCAACTTCAGCCTGCTCTGCTACGGCATTAGCCGCTCGGTTACCCACGAACTGGTGCGCCATCGCCACTTCTCCTATTCCCAAATATCGCAACGCTACGTGTCGGGGCGTGTTCTGCGGTTTGTGGAACGGCCTGAATATCAGCAAAATCCGGCGCTCCACGCCGAATTTCTGGAGCGTATAGACCGGGCTGCAGCCGACTATGAGCGCACGGCCGAGCAGCTGTTGGAAGCACAACAGGCCGGCCAGCCGCTGCTCTCGGCCGAGATGAAAACCGATCTTCGCAAGAAGGTACAGCAGGCGGCGCGTTCGCTGTTGCCCAATGAAACCGAAGCGCCCCTGGTGGTAACCGGTAATGCGCGCGCTTGGCGCCACTTTTTGGAGATGCGCGCCAGCTTTCATGCCGAAATCGAGATTAGAGCGCTGGCGTTTCTGGTCTATCGTTGTTTAGTAGCCGTTGAGCCGATCCTGTTTGAGGATTATAAAGTTGTAGCCTTTCCGGACGGCACTTTTGGGCTAGATACCGCTTTTCGGAAAGTATGAGAGCTGCTATGGAGCCACTACGAATAGGAGTGATCGGGTGCGAAATCGCAAGGATGCGTTATCATGCTGCATTGGTCGCAACGCCCCAGCTTCGCGTGACGGCCGTAACCGACCCCGACCCGCGACTGGCCCGCATATGGGCGCGGCAAATAGGCGGACGGCCCACCGTTTGCGCAGATACTTTGGACTTACTCGATCAGCCGCTCGATGCGGTGCTGATAACGACCCCTCTAGCCTTACGTGCGCAGGCCATTGCGGATGCCCTTCGAGCCGACCTGCCGGTTCTCGCCGAGGTGCCTTTCGCTCTACACCTCGCCGATATGGACGACCTGCTCGTGCTGGCCTCGCGCAGCGACCGACTGCTTATGCCGGCCCTCCCTCGCCGATTCGACCCCTCCTTCAGAAAACTACACCAACTGGTTCAGGAAAATGCGTTGGGTACCCCAGAGCAACTGCGTTGTACATGGGGGTTGCCGCAGGAGACCGACCTTCCATCGGGCGATAGCATAAGCGGAGGGTGGAATGCGCATTGGCAGTTTCTGGCTTGCCAAAGCCTCGACCTTTGTTTCTGGTGGCAGGGGGAAGGGTTTGCCGTGAGCGCAGACATGGAGATGGCACAGTTGATCGGAACACCGCACCCAAGAGGCAAAAAAGCGCAGGCCGATGCGCTGGCCATCCTGCTCGTAACCCATCCTCATGGCCGATCCATTCACCAGTTCATGCGCACGCTCTCCGTGCGCCCCGAAGAACGCTATTTCCTCACCGGCAGCCACGGCAACGCCGAGCTTATTGCAGGGGTGGGGGCATCCACGGCGACGAATCTGCCGCTGCCCTACCTCACGCTTCAGCGGGTTGGAGAACACGCTTCTAGGGTGAGCGTAGACCTAACCCCTGAGGAGCGGGCGCTCTCCCCTTCGGCCATACGCATCCGGCGCCTCTTGCAGCATTTTGCAGCCTGTGTGCGCCGACAGGAAGAACCGGAGATCGGGCCGCACACGGCACGGGTCGCCTTGGACGCCGTTCATGCGGCCTATGTATCCGCTTGCGAGCAGAACAAGGTAAGCCTGCCTCTACGTCGCTTTCCCGACATTGCCGCGCTGTTATGCCGTTTTCAAGGCGTTCGCAAGGCGTTGCCTAAAGGGATGGGGTAGGCTGATAGCGCAAAGCCCCCGATTGCAGAACGTCTCGCACCTGCTCCACGAAATGGCGGGCAAGATGCCCTCGCGAACGGTCGCGTCGCCAGGCCACAACAATGGCGCGTTGAATGCCCTCGTCGGCCAGCGGCAGATACCGACAGCCCTCCAAAGGCGACCGACTCGCGCACATCTCCGGCACCAACGACACCCCCAACCCCATCGCCACCAAGGTCTGCAGCGTGCTTAGCTCGGCGCTTCGGCACACAATGCGGCGTTGGAGCGCCTGCTGCGCGCAAAAGCTGTCAATCTGCTGCCCCAAGCAGTGCATCTCGTGCAGGGTAATGACCGGAAAATCCTCTATCGCCTTTAGCGCACAGCTCTCCTGAGGCCAATTTGGGCTGTTCGGCACCACCAGTAAGAGCCGCTCCTGGGCAAGTACCTCTATCTCTACCAGCTCATGCTCCGCCGGCAGGCTTACAAGGGCACAGTCTATTTCGTTGTTGACCAACGCCTCCAACAGCCGTTCCGTTAGGTCTTCCCGAATCTGAAGCTGACACTGTGGATGGCTCGCCAGCATTCGCCCCACCACCAGAGGCAGCAGATAGGGCGCGATGGTAGGCAAAACCCCCACCGCAAGCGGCACATTCTCTATGGACTGCTGGCGCTTTAGCTGTTCCTCAACCTCACGCGCCTGCTGCAAAATCTGTTTGGCCCGCGGCAACAACAGCTTCCCGGCATCCGTCAAGGCCACCCCACGACGCAGTCTATCGAAGAGCGGCTGGCCTAGCTCCTCCTCTAACTTCTTGATCTGCAGGCTCAGAGAAGGTTGACTCACATAGCATCGCTCCGCAGCCCTACTAAAGCTCCCCGTCTCGGCCACGGCTACAAAGTAACGCAGTTGGTGCATTTCCATAGGTTTTGCCTATCGTTTCTATAGAAAAAAAGTCTTTGACAATAATACCTCCTTCGTCCTATACTGACAATGAGGTGCGAAAGCGTGGAGCGCAGCGCTTATTCCTATTCTGGAGTATCCCGCTTTCCCCCTCACTCGAAAAGCTCTTAGGCGGCCATGACGTCGCCGAGAGAGCTTTTCTCTAAAATTTACCAGGAGGTCAAAACAAAACATGCCCGAAGACAAGGAACACCCCATTCTTACCACTGCCGACGGCGCCCCTATCGGCGACAATCAAAACGCCCTCACGGCCGGGCCGCGCGGCCCTCTGCTTATGCAGGATATTCAGCTACTCGAACAGATGCAGCACTTCAATCGAGAGCGCATCCCAGAACGGGTCGTTCATGCGAAAGGCTCCGGGGCCTACGGCACCTTTACCGTCACCAACGACATTACCCGCTACTCTAAAGCTAAACTGTTCTCCGAGATCGGCAAGCAGACGCCCATCTTTATCCGCTTCTCCACCGTGGCCGGTGAGCGCGGTGCAGCCGATGCAGAGCGCGACGTTCGTGGCTTTGCGATCAAGTTCTATACCGAAGAGGGCAACTGGGACCTCGTGGGTAACAACACCCCCGTCTTCTTCGTGCGTGACCCCTACAAGTTCCAAATGTTCATTCACACCCAAAAGCGCGATCCCCGCACCAACCTTCGCGACATGGACATGCAGTGGGACTTCTGGTCGCTCTGCCCCGAATCGCTGCATCAGGTTACCATCCTCTTCTCCGATCGCGGACTTCCACGCAGCTACCGCCACATGAACGGCTACGGCAGCCACACCTATAGCCTCATCAATGAGAAGGGCGAACGGGTATGGTGCAAGTTCCACATGAAGACGATGCAGGGCATTCAATGCCTCACCGACGAGGAGGCGGAGCGCATCATCGGCAAGGATCGCGAGAGCCATCAGCGCGACCTTTTCGAATCCATCGAGCGTGGAGAGTTCCCGCGTTGGAAGATGTACATTCAGGTTATGACGGACGAGCAGGCGAAGAACTTCCGATGGAACCCCTTCGACCTCACGAAGGTCTGGCCTCATGCCGAGTATCCGCTCATCGAGGTCGGTATCTTGGAACTAAACCGAAACCCCGAAAACTACTTTGCGGAGGTGGAACAGGCCGCCTTTAGCCCTAGCGCCATCGTGCCGGGCATTAGTTGGAGCCCGGATAAGATGCTGCAGGCCCGCCTCATGAGCTATGCCGATGCACATCGCTACCGTGTCGGCAACAACTATCATCAGTTGCCGGTCAATCGCCCGCGCTGCCCGGCGAAAAACTACCAACGTGATGGGTTTATGACGCACGGAGAGTACGGTGGAGCACCCAACTACTTCCCCAACTCCCGTGAAGGCACCCCACAGCCCGCACCGGAGTATAAGGAACCGGCCTGGTACATCGGGGATGTGACGGTAGATCGGTACGACTCGACCAAAGACCACGATGACTACACCCAGCCCGGCAACCTCTACCGCCTCTTCGATGAGGGGCAACGCGAGAGGCTGAGCACGGCCATCGCTAAAGCACTCAGTCAGGCTCGCAAGGAGGTGCAGTTGCGCCAACTCGGCCACTTCTTCCGTGCGGATGAAGATTACGGGCGGCGGGTCGCCCAAAAGCTAGGCATTGCCCCCTCCGAAATTCCCGGCCTGGTAAGCGTCTCTATCGCCCGCTAACAGAGACCTGATCCTACTCTGCTATTTCCCCCGGCCCCGAAGGGGCTGGGGGCTTTTTGGATGGCAGGCGTTTGCTTTTTTCCTCTTCACATAGCGACGCTTCTGTTTTCAAGCACCACAGCCTCGCCGTGTCTCTTTCCGCCCCTATTGGGAAGTGAAGAGACCAAGAAGCGAACTCTCGGTTCCTTACGACTACCCATCTCTCGGTGAACCCATCAGGTCGCATGGCGTTTGGAGCGGTAACTACAAGGGTACCCCCTACAGCCTCACCCCAACCCTCTCCCCCTACAGGGAGAGGGGAGACCAGTAAGTTCATTGGCGGTTTCCTATGATAATCTTTTCCTTTGGAAACTCAACACAACCGACCCCTTTCTCCCTAATAGGGGGAAAGGAAGGGATAGGGGGCGAACAAGATAAGCTTGCTTTGTAAACTGCCTCTAGAACTGTGAGATTGGCAGTTTCTACAGCCCAACCCCCTCAAAGCACACGCACTTGTCTTCAGAACGGGTGAGAAGTGAAACTCAAGATTTCTCGCCTTCGGCTCGAAATGACAGTTGTTCATCTCGTCTTTGGCTTGAAATGACAGTCGTATCGCCGGCTCTTCAAGGCCGACAGTGCTGCGCTCAAGGCCGACGCCCTCCCCCTCAGCGGCCTGTTTTATTCTCTTCATCGTCTATCTCTCTGGCCGCTGCATCGCCGTCTGCAAGACCGCTGCATCGCCGTGCGCTAGCACCTCCCGAATCGGGGGAAAGGAAGGGATAGGGGGCGAACAAGACAGACTTGTTCCATGAATTGGCTCTATAGCCGCAAGCCGCCTTTGAGCCTTTCCTCCTTTAGAGATGCTGCGCACAAAAGGCTTTTGCCGTGGCTAGCGCCGCGAATAGCCTATCTTTTCCTTCATATGGGGAAACAGCGATAGGTATGGATGCCGGTAATGGAGCCGTAAATAGCCCAAACGCTCCCCGTAATGTAGTCGCCCAAAATAAGCCCGATGAAGAAGGGTAGATAGCGCCGATAGGAGCCCATGCCTCCATACCGAATGATGAGCGCCTTTAACAGCCAACCAACAAAAGTAGCACACCATAACCACGCCATGGTAAACGTGCCTGAAACCGCAAAGCCTATCGGATGAAAGGGCCACCACACGAATCGAGAACGCATAAAAATGAGGAATGCGGTTACCAACATGCCAACACCCACCCCCTCCATGCGGGCAAGGTTGGGGCGCACGGGGTTGTCAAGCCAATCCTTCATGGTCGTCCAGGGGACTTTACCCATGTAGGTACGCCAGTCGTTGACCTTGGCGGTGGCGGCGCCATACTGATAGTAGCAGGTGAGGACGGCGGCCCAAGAGGAAAACGTGCCAACCACAATCGCCACCATAATGACCGCGGCCACGTGGCGC
>NZ_DATGLN010000220.1:0-3723 GCF_035294165.1 Chthonomonas sp. | reverse complement strand
ACGGGAATAGTCTGCGTGCCATCGTGATGAAACTCGATAATCTAAGTGAAGAGCAGGTCATTGACCTCAATATTCCTAACGGCGTGCCCATCGTTTACGAGATCGACTCGGAGGGTCGCCCTATCAGCAAAACGGAGCTTTAATCGTCTTCGAGAAGAGGTGGCGCCATGCCCCAACAACCGAATCAATCCACCATAACCCTGAAAAGACCGCCCGGGCGCGAGGCCGATCCGGCGTCTGTGCCGCACGACCCGCCGTTCGAGGTGTTGTTGCCTCTTTTTCTGCTCGTAATGGTTCTTTTGTGGCTATGGCGGCGTTGGAGCGTAGGGGCGGCTTGGCGCCGATACGCCAAAAGCCTTCATGGGGAGATTCGCATGCGCAACCGCTTCTCTCCTGCCTGCATAGCGGCAACCTTCCGCGGCCGTCCCTTCCTCCTAGAGACGGCCGTCAGCCACGAGGATGAAACGCCCTACTACCACACCCGCGGCGCTCTGCCCATCGGCAACCCTGCCAGCTTCATTTTAGGCGTGCGTCGCAAAAGCCTTCTGGAGGAGATGCAGACGCGCAAAGAGCGCCCGCCCAATGAGGAGGGAAAGGGCGCCCAGCTCCAGAAAACCTCGCGGTTTTCTGGAGACCTCAGTACTGACCTTGAGCTGAACGACCCGGATTTCGAGCGCCGCTTCTTCGTGGTGTGCAATCAGCCCGATATTCTGCCTCTTGTGCTGACGAAGGAGGTGCGCCGTGAGCTAAGTCGGTACCACGACGTAGAAATTTACGTCCGTTTACAGGAGATTGAGTGGCGTCGAGCCGGTGAGGTGTCCGATCTCAAGGCCATTGAGCGATTGAACCAGCTCATTGCCGATATGGCAGAAGCCATTGACGATCTGCCGCCTTCCGACGCCCCTCTATCGTTACGCCTCGCCGACGAACAGATGATCGCCAAAGGCATATGATTGATACCAAACTTCTCCCCGCCACACCGGAGGCGATTGTGGAGGCGGCAGCCCTCATTCGCTCCGGCGAACTGGTAGCGTTTCCTACCGAAACGGTCTACGGCTTGGGGACAAATGCATTGAATCCGCAAGCTGTGGCCGCCATTTTTACCGCCAAAGGCCGCCCGGCTACCAACCCGTTGATCGTACATGTGCTCGATGTGGAGTCATCACGTCCGCTTGTTAGCACGTGGCCATTGCAAGCGCAACGGCTCGCCGAGCGATTTTGGCCGGGGCCGCTCACCTTGGTTCTTCCCAAAAGCGCATCTGTTCCCTGTGAGGTAACCGGTGGCGGAGCCACGGTAGGGCTGCGTGCTCCGTCGCATCCGGTGGCGCGAGCGCTTCTGGAGGCCTCCAAAGTTCCCATCGCCGCCCCCAGCGCCAATCGCTCCAACCATGTCTCCCCTACAACCGCCCAACATGTGTGGGACGACCTTAAAGGGCGAATCGCTCTTATCCTTGATGGAGGGCCTACCTCAGGAGGGCTAGAATCCACGGTGCTCAGTTTGGCGGAAGATCCGCCTCGCATCCTGCGGCTGGGGCTGATAACTCCGGCTGCGATTGAGCAGGTTATCGGGCCGGTTCAACTGCCCCCTCTAAAGCCGGCTTGCGAGCAACAGAATGCCCCTCTCCCATCGCCTGGTATGCTAAGCCGACACTATGCGCCCAAAGTCCCCCTAGAGATCGCCGAGGATGCCGCCGCACGGGTCCAGGAACTGTTAGCGCAAGGGGAGCGTGTGGGATGGCTAACGTTGCAGCCGCGGGAACTAGGTCAGCGAAACGGGGTGGTGCTGGTGATGCCCCATTCGGCAGAGGCCTACGCCCGGCGGCTCTACGCCGCCTTGCGGGAGCTGGAGGCGGCCGAGGTGACCCGGATCGTGGTGGACGCCCCCCCTCAAGCGCAGGAATGGCTGGCCATTTGGGATCGTCTTCGCCGCGCTGCCGCATAGAGGCATAAAAATAGAACAACCTCAGCAAGAGACGCCCTTATTCGAGCCTAATCCCTCTCAACATCCTCTCTTCACCGACATTCTTCAACTGCCGTGCCCGCACAAGAGAGACGGTGCTTCACAGAAACATGAGCACCAACAGGAATGCCGAGCCGTCCGGTCTTGCGCAGTATTGCCGCCTGCTCCGGCGCAATGAAAACGAGGCTAGGCACGCTGCTGAAGCTGCTTACCTCCTCTAGCCGTAGCAGAACCTCTCGGAGTATACACCAGATGGATATTTACTCCATTAAGCCCTCCATCCTCCCCAATATGCAGCTCTAAAGGAGCACTCATCGCCTTCCTGCGTACTTGCAGCTCCAGGGGACTGGAGGATTGGTACGAAAGCCGTATAGCCTCCTCTGGAGTAAGACCGGTAAGGACTTGGCCGTTAATGGCCTCGATCACATCTCCTGCTTGTAACCCCGCTTTCGCTGCCGGAGCAGCGGGAGATACCTCTTGGATAGTTACATTGCTCAGCCCTACTCTGATGGACACTTCTCTTAGTCGGCTTAAACCTAGTAGGAGAACAATCACTTGGACGACCAACAGCATCTGTCCTATAACGCCTAGCTTCACTTGCGTTAAACCATCTATAGGATAGGCAATACAAGAAATACTGCAGATGACTGTCTCTGCCCACAGCAGCCTCTGAAGAAATTTGAGATGTTGCTTGCCTACCTGCAGCACGTTGTCTGAGGATATCTCAAAAGTTTGGGGTCTTCGACGCCAGGTCGAAGCGATGATCTCTACGTAGACGGTTAGGACCTCTGAAAATGGAAGGTTCTTCCACAATGCCAGCACTCGGGCCACTTTGGAGACCCCAAAGGCACACCAACCCACCCCAAACAAGAGCAAACCTTCTACGAGCATTGCCTTCCATCGAGAGACCTCCCAATGAATATGAAAGGTCAGCTCTACACTGAGGTAAGCCAAGAGGACCCCATAAAGGGTATGCCTTCTTAGGGCTTGAAAAGCCTGTACTAAGTTTTGAGAAGCGTTGATAGGGTTTAGCCGCAAATGCATCGCCTTTCCTACGACATCCTCTGTCATAAAAACATAGCAAGGAGACCCCCTGCGTTTACGCGGGGGAGGAATTGCTATCCGCATTCGCCCGATTGTCGAGAGCAATCGTGGCGTCACAATAACTCCTCGCACTCCTTTCCGCTTTCGCTGGTAAGTAGAGAGTATTTGTGGTATAATACTCTCGATAAACAAAGATTATCCAAAAGAAGGGCAAGGTGGTGAAAGTCACGTTGCGACTAAAACTGCATAGAGAACCCGCCACCCAAAAGGCTCTAAAGGAAACACTCTTGCAGTTTACCGACTGCTTCAACGCCGTATGCACTTACGGTTGGGAGCAGAACGAGCGTAACGGAACCCGACTGCACCGGGCAACCTACAAGTCCCTCCGGAAAGCGCACCCTGACCTGCCTGCCCAGTTGGTCGTAGCGGCGAGAAGGAAGGCAGGGGAAGCCCTCAAGTCGGTACAGGAGCGCAAGAAGCAGGGACGTTCCGTTTCCTGCCCGCAGTCCGCCCTTTGCCCCGTCCGCTATGATGCGCGTTCGTATTGGGTGCGTCTTCAAGACGGCTGTGCCTCTCTTGCCACCACACAAGGTCGTGTTTGTGTACCCTTCCGCCTGTGTGACTACTACACTCGTTACGCCCACTGGCAGCCCTGCTCGGCAGACTTATGTTTTCGTGACGGTGCCTTTTCCCTGCATGTGGTGGTGGAAGCCGAGTCA
>NZ_DATGLN010000219.1:0-38521 GCF_035294165.1 Chthonomonas sp. | reverse complement strand
ATGGATCGGCCCTATCGCGCCGGCTTGGATGTGGAAACGGCGTTGCAAGAGATAGAGCGCGGCGCCGGCACGCAGTTCGATCCCAACCTCGTGCCCATCTTCGTAAGGGCTGTGCGTGAACAACTCAAAGAGCAGCAAGAGGCTCAACGGCGCGCTGCCTAGTGCAGGCATCCTCTTGAGTCTCTTGGCCCTCTTTTCAAGGATGGAACCTTGCATAAATCATGGAAGATTCTTTCAGACGGTGTATTAGCCTTTGTGCTAAGCCTCATCACGATGTCGGGGCATTGTCTCGAAGCCAAATTGGGGCCGGCAAATTCCCAAGAGAACGAACTTCTCTTCGCAGGTAAGCTCGATGTTGTAAGCGCTTCCCGAACGAAGCAGCCTATAGATCAGGCGCCTGCTGCAGTCACCGTTATTACGGTCGATCAGATAGAAAGCTCTGGCGCTGTAACGCTGCTGGATGTGCTGCGCTATGTGCCGGGGCTGAACGTTTCCGAAAGCAATGCCACCGTAGCCGGTGTTTCTTTGCGTGGCCTAAACTCTTTGCTAACAAACACCCTCCTGGTGATGATTGATGGACGACCGGTAAATCAGGATGTAAGCGGAGGGGTTCCCTGGACTTTCTTACCGCTTGAGTTATTACAGGTGAAACGAATCGAGGTCGTGCGAGGCCCTGGTTCCACTCTGTATGGCGCGAACGCTTTTAACGGCGTGATCAACATCATTACCAAGACGCCCCAAGAAGAGCTAAATGGAGTGCGAAATAATCTTCGCTTCCGCACGATCCTTGGCGGCTATAAAAGCGATTATGACGAGCTTCTGGCTTCCGCTGCTGACCGCCATGGCGATGCCGTTTCTCTGGGTTTTGCCTACAACCATACGGGCGGCTATGGAACGGCCGGAAAGATGGGAGTATGGGATAGTTATGCCACACCGATGGTCAGCTTCGATTTGGATCGTCAAAGTCGGCATGCGAACTATCGTTTGCAAGCGGGAAATGTGGATTCTAGCGAGAACGTTTACCAGGATATTTTTCTTCAAGGGGCACACTTCCATCAATCCTATTTAACTTTCCATTATGATGCGCCGAACACTTCTAATCCACTAATGGTTCGAGCAAGCTACAATAATTACATTGAGACCGCGCAAAATGTAGATTATACGCGCCACTATGTGTTTGAGGGTGAACTACAAAAGCAGAACGCTCTTAATGCAGCCAATACGCTGGTTTACGGCATGAGCCTACGTCATGTCTACTTCCATGCGGGGATCGCGACCCCAGGGCGGCACAACCAGAATCTCTTTGGGCTTTATGTGCAGAACGAGGCGAAACTCGGTAAGGGTTGGATAACCTATACAGGATTTCGTTATGACGACGACTCGCTGGTAGGGTCTCGACTTTCACCCCGCGTCGCAGTGGTCAAAGATTTGGGAGGGCAGCAAACCCTCCGCTTTACCTACGGTACTTCCTACCAAATTCCAAGCCTCATAACGTCCTATGCAAGTTTCTCGGTTCCTGTTGCGCCGATGGTGAGTGAGGGCGTTGTTGGAAACACCCACCTCGCTGCTATTCGATTGCAAGGGGGCGAAATAGATTGGCGAAAAGGCTTCTCCAACGGGTTTGTTGGGGTGAGCGTCTATTACAACAACATCAAAGGGCTGATTGGATCGCTACCGCTCACCTTCTTTCCTTCACCGCCGTTTCCACCCGGTACGCCCTCTTCCGTAACGTTTGGCAATATCGGCAACGCCCGAACCTATGGTTTTGAAGTGGAGAGTGAGGTACAGCTGACGAAGCATCTTCACGGGCTGTTCAACTACGCGTTCGCGAACCAGCATTTTAGCGACAGTAGCGTGGTAGGCCTTTTCCAACCTAACCATATGCTCAATGTTGGGTTGGATTTGGAGCCGGCTGAGCGCTGGGAACTGTTTATGGGGATGCATTTGGTGGGGGCTGTAGGAGCCACTACAGGCGACGGGGGCTTTTACACCGCTCCGGCCTATGTGCGAACCGAGTTAAGAATAGGCTATCGGCTGCGCGAGGGTAAGGAACCGTTGACCATTGCATTGATTGTGCATAATCTCTTTGACGACCGTCATATTGAATTTCCTTTCGATAACGATAGCTCGTTGCCGGCTCAGGTTGCTCCCCAAAGAACCAACTTCTATTTGGCCATTTCCGGTAGCTTCTAAAAGTTCAGCACGAAGAAGCCCTGCTGAGGCAAATGTGGCCGCGCCTAAAGCAGAATGGTAGCTATTGCCCAGCAACTGATAAAATAGGAAGGCATTCTCGCAAGACTGCCTTCCCTTGTTTGCCGCTCTCTATTTTGTGTGCCGCTTTAAGGGAGCAGCTTAAGGTAGAGTGCCCCTAAGTTGTTGGCCGTATAGAGGGCGTTTATTCCGCTTTGTTGTAGCAACTGCAGGTTTGCAAGGTTTACGCTCTCTTGAGCCACATTCACGTCCATAATATTGGCCACGGAGGCGCTAAGGTTGGTTACCGCGTTCGACAGATAGTTTTGGGTGGCCTGTAGCGTATTTTTCTGAAAATTACCCAACTCCGCTGCATAGGTGGTGACTTGACTAAGGGCGGCGTTCGCTATCTGCACGGCGTTGGCGGCTCCGGTGGGCGTGGTGACGTTGATGCTTTGAAGCGACTGGCCCGGAATAGCCGTGGTGCCGAGTTGGGAGGCCTGCATGTTTTGAAAGGCGAAGCTCACCGTCTGCCCCACGTTGGCGCCGATTTGGAATTGGGCCGGATTGGAAGAGATATTGGCCACTGCGACATTGCTTGTACTTGTGGAGTTGCCGGATGCCGTGAGAAGGATTTTATTGCCGCTTGAATCGCTGAGCAGCAGCCCGGAATCGGTGGGGTTGACGCCACCGGTGAAGTTAACGGTTTGGGCCACTGTGCTGCCGTTGATCTGCGTCATCGCCGTGACGGTTGCCAGAGCGTTCTGGCCTACTGCGGTGGTAGCGTTGCCGGCAGCGATGATGGCGCCGGCGCTATCGCTCTCTGTGATGGAGTAGTTGGCGCCGTAGTTTGTTTGGGTAAGAACGATTTTGCCTCCGCTGAAGCCGGCGGACACACCGGTTTGGCTGGAGATTTGGTTGATGCTGTTAATAAGCGACTGCACTGTTTGACCGGAGCTAACCGCGATGCTTTGGCCGTTGATAGTAACCGTGCCCGAGTTGGCGATGGTTGCGTTGGCGCTGGCATAGCTCACCGTACCGGTTATGGTGGCCATGGTGGCAGCTTGGGTTACCGTGATGGTAACATTGCCCGACTGGGTTATCCCATTGGCAAAGTTGCCGCCAAAGCTGGCCGCTGCTATGAGGTTGCTGTTGGTGACAGAGGCGCTTGTGCCGGCCGTACCGTTGAGCAGACTGATGCCGTTGAAGGTGGTGTTGTTGGCGATGTTGTTGATAGCCGCAATGGCCGACTGAATGGCCTGCTGATCGGCAGCGGCGTTGCTGGGGTTGCTTTGGGCATCTAGGGCGCTGGCCTGAATGTTTTGCACGAGGGTGACGATCTGCTGCACCGCCCCAGAGGCGGTCTTTACCTCGTTCACATCGTTCTGGATATTGGAAAGGGCTTGGTTCATGCCGTTTACTTGGGTTTGTAAGTTGGTGGCGATGAGAAAGCCGGAAGGGTCGTCTGCCGGGCTGTTGATACGAAGGCCGGAGCTAAGGCGAAGCAGAGACTGCTGAATCGCCGAGTTCGTTTGGTTTAGGTAGTAACTGGCCGCAAGCGCGTTCAGATTGGTGACGAAAGAGAAATCCATCACTGTAAAGTTATCCTCCATGGGTGTTGTTCGAGCGCCTAATACTGCAAGCGAATTGCTTTGTGCGAACCTCCTGTTTTGCAAAACGACAGGAAAAACGGCTCGGCTTCAGATGGGTTCAGCGCTCTCTGAAGTGGTAATGCCAGATTATCTCTGCATGGAATGTAGGCAATCCTACGAGGTTTCCTGTTAAAGAAGAGAGGTTGGAGTAAAAACTGTTAGAAGTAGGGGGAATGAGGCCCACCACAAAAAAGCAGGTAGTCTTTGCAGACCGGATTGGCAAGCGAGCGCGGCATAACTTAAGCGGTGTTGATCTCCCATTTTAGAACGGTGTCTCTCCTTGATGGACTCGGCCAGGTCTCTTGGCAAAGAGACCTGGCCTCTTTTTCTTGAGCTGATCGGGTAATCTAGATTGGGAAAGACTAAAATAGTTTAGCAGATTATTATCTCTATGCAGACAACAACATCTTTAGGTCGCATCTTGGTTCTCGATCCAACCATGCGCTATCAGACAATCGATCATTTTGGTGCTTCGGACTGTTGGTGGGCCGCCCACATCGGCGCTGAATGGAGCCACGCGAATAAGGAACGGTTGGCGGACCTCCTTTTCTCTATAGAGAAGGGAATAGGGCTGAGCTGCTGGCGCTTCAACCTAACCGGCGGCTATAACCATGTGACCATTCACGACCCTTGGCGCACAGGCGACACGTTTGAAGTGCGCCCCGGCATCTACGATTGGCAGCGGCTGCCGGGGCAGCGCTGGTTTCTGAGAGCGGCCAAAGCACGCGGTGTGCCCAAGTTTTTGGCGTTTGTTAACAGCCCACCGGCGCGAATGACACGTAATGGGCTGACTAACTGCACCGATGGGCTTGGCACTACCAACCTGCTCCCCTCGATGACAAAAGCCTTCGCGCGCTACTTGGGCGACATTTTGCATCACTTTTTGAGCAATCCCGTTGAGGATGAGCGAATTGTTTTTAACTACATTAGCCCGGTTAATGAGCCGCAGTGGGAATGGAATCGAGGCTGCAATCAGGAGGGCAACAGGGCGAGCAATGAGGATATTAAAGCCATAACCATGGCTCTCTATCAAGAACTACAAAGGCAGAAGCTGCCTACGCAGATCGCTTTGGTCGAATCGGGCAACTTTCAAAGTCTCACGCACTACGTAGATTGGATGGAGGCTAAGTATAAAGCCCGTTATGGGAACTATTTGGAAGAACTATTGGGCGATCCGACCATTCAACCCTTGCTCGGCCCACATCTTGGCGCTCATGGGTACGGTTCCGACCATCCGAACGGGTATCTGCTGTCGGTTTGTGGGCAGGTGTCAAAGGCGTTTGCGAGCTATCCTGGGTGGGCTTTCTGGCAAACAGAATACTGTGTTATGGAATGGAAGAGAGACCTCTCGATGGAGACGGCACTCCGTGTGGCGCGGGTGATCCATGCTGACCTAGCTTACGCCAATGCGGCGGCGTGGAACTGGTGGACGGCCGTTTCTCACTACGACTATAAGGATGGATTGATCTACACGGACTATCAGAAGACGGGAGACACGGAAACCATCTATCCCTCGAAGACCTTATGGGTATTGGGCAACTATAGCCGTTTCCTTCGGCCTGGATGGAGGCGGGTGCATATCGAGGGGGACGACGGCTTGGAGGGTGTGCTCGCTTCGGCCTACGTTTCGCCGGAGGTTGACCGAGTAGCTGTTGTGCTTACCAACACGACAGATCGGGCGGTGCCCGTAGCGGTTCAGGCAAAAAATGCGCATCTAGGGGCTTTAACGCCCCATGTAACCAGTGCTACAGACGATCTCAAGTCGTATTCCCCCTTAACTTCGACCAAACCTTACATTCTTGCGTCCCGCTCAGTAACCACATTGACGGGAATGTTGGAGCACTAGCACCGTTTAGACGGTACGGACGCTCGAGTTGCCACGCCATTTTAGGACGAAAGGTTTCGTTTCCCTTAAGTAGGGATTATGACTTGTTGGGTATCCATGGGGCGGTCAAGACGGAGGTATTCTCTAAAAAGTATTCGTGAGCTTAAATTCAGTCTCTCGTTTTTGGAGGCGCCGGGCCTAATGTCGTTCCTTCTAGAATCGTAACGGGTACTAGCGTCTGGCGTATCTCAACTTCGCGTCCCTCCACGTAATCCACCAGGAGCGCGACGGCCGCTTCCGCCAGTGCGTTCA
The DNA here is from genome assembly GCF_035294165.1 of Chthonomonas sp. Classification (GTDB taxonomy): domain Bacteria; phylum Armatimonadota; class Chthonomonadetes; order Chthonomonadales; family Chthonomonadaceae; genus Chthonomonas. The sequence continues at coordinate 32,542 of NZ_DATGLN010000219.1, read as the reverse complement.
GGTCTACTTTCACCGAGGTCACACGATGCCGTGTTGCTGCCGGCCAGTAGAGACCGTCGTAGCCCACTATCGAAAGCTGTTCGGGAATTTTTACACCTAAGCTTTCGCAGATTTCAAGCACCCAGTACGCGAGGCGATCGCGCCAACAAAAGAGGGCGGTCGGAGGATGAGCACTGCAGAGAAGTTGCTGTAGAGGGCCGGTCATAATGCCATGATAGTCTATAATACGCTCAGGTGGAATCTCGACCCCGTAGGTGCGCAGCGCCGTCCGCATCTGCTCGATGCGCTCCTCTGTTTCATAGAGCCTGTCGCTCAGTTCAGCCAAAATGGCCACATCATGGTGTCCCAACCGATAGAGCCGTTCGGCCAGTTGTTGAATGCCCGAGGCCGTGTCGTCGCATACCCCTGGAAGCGCGCCTTCGGGGTCAAAACGTGAGACGAGCACGGTGGGCAGGCGTGAGCGACGTAGGTAGGGCAACAGCGGATCATGGCGACGCGGTGCCCACAATAGCACCCCATCCACAACGCCTCCGTTAAGATGGCGATATTCCTCGATGGGTGTACGGCTAAAATCGCAGTGGACGAGGATGTCGTAACCGCGCTTTCCTGCCGCCCGTTCAATGGCGGAGGTGAAGATATCAAGGTAGAGATCGTCAGCAGAGCGATTACGAAAGCCGTTATAGAAGGAGAGGATGCGCGTAGTGCCCCGACGCAAGGAGTGCACAAGGCGATTAGGCACATAGTCGAGTTCAGCTGCCGCCTGCCGCACGCGCCTAAGCACCTCTTCGGATATGCGGTGTTGTTCGGCCTTGCCGGTAAGCACAAAAGAGGCCGTTGTTTTCGAGACTCCGGCACGCTTTGCCACTTGAGCTAGGGTAGCTCGCTTCGCTCTATGCCGATTCGGTTCTTGAGGTGGCGACATGTTTAATCCTGTTGGAGGGATTTGCGATATAAAACGAAATTAGACATAAAAGAGCACAAAAAACCGATTTTGACGATCAACATCTCACGAAACAGATATTCATGGCACAATTATACCTTCCGCTTGGCGCGTGAAGTAGCGAGTGCGCTTCCCTGTCTCGCTGGAGAAGGCGAGCATTGGCTTTCGTACAATTGAGAGGCTTCTAACAATTGAGGCTAGGATGTGAGCTTGAATAGTCACTTTTGGTCTAGCTATCTCGGTTTGAGACAACTTGGTGAAAATCTGTCAAAATAGAATTGTGGGTGTGATGCGGTTTGTTGTGAGAGGCAAATGATGAATGCGCTGGAGTCATCAGAACCTATAAGGCGGTATCTCCCACTGCTGTGGGAGAGAGAAGAGGCGGCGATTGCTGCCGCGCAGAGCCTCTATAGGGGGCCTAAAGAGATGCCTCTTGCCGTAAAGCAGGAGCAGAACTGGGCTGTTGATACATTTCTGGCGACCTTGCTCCGACAGAACCCGAAAAAACCTAAATATCTCCGATATCAGCGACAGGCCGTAATCACCGCTGCTATCCACGCCATCCACCAATTAGAAAACCAGCCTAACTTGCTTTTAACGTATGTGATGGTCAGCCTCTTCCCCGCCCTATATGTTGCCGACCCCAAGTTGGCCGAAACTCTCTGTCACACCTTGGTTGTGCTGTATCATAAGGAGGCCTTCTTCCTCGCTCCGAAGCCGCAAGTCTACTGGCTTGAATGGACGTTTCGACATGCACTGCTAACCCAGCACCCTCAAGACCTCACCGTTCTTTGGCAACAGCTCGACGCCGACGACCCTATTGCACGCGAGGCCGCTCGCTGTGCCCTGCAGTGGCTGCGTGCGGTTCACGCAACACAGCACCTGCTTTTTGGGCTTCACTATGTAAAAGATCATGCCCTGCGCATGAACGTGGTGGGCATGTTAGAGGAGATCGCCGAACCGCAAGTGCTGATGGCTTTAGCACGACTGCATCGCGAAACCGCAGAGACCGATTGGCCGCTCTCACGACGTATCGCCCGCGCTGTGCACATCATTGCGCAGCAGAACGCGGCTCCAAACCCTCTCACACTACTGCGCCCAGCCGACCCTCCCGATCCTTTCGCCGATCTGCTGCATCCGGCTATTTCTGGCGCTTATGGTGGCAAAGAGACGAGCCGAACATCGTTGCTGCGCTCGGCGGACGAACCATCCGATAGAGAGAAGAGCCTTTAAGTTTGCTTCGTCTGTTACCAATAGGCTATCAAAACAACAAGGTGTAAAGAAAACTGCTGCCACTCCATATAGACCCTCAAACCTTATGCCTCCCCCAAACCCTTTGGCAGGAGAAAGCTATAGGGGCATCGAATTGAAAAACGTCTTGAAAAACTTTTTGAACAAGGAGATGAGACATTGGCAGAAGACGGGAAGATCGGGGTAGCAATGCTTTCTTTCGCGCACGTCCATGCGCGCGACTATGCGGCTCAAATCGAAGCGAACCCCCATCTGAAGTTGGTGGCCGTGTGGGATGAAGACCCGGCCCGGGGACGTATGGAAGCAGAGCGCCGGGGGGTGCCCTTTTATGCGCTGCTGGATCAGGTTTTGAACCTTCCCGAGGTGGAAGCGGTGGTGGTGAATGCACCCACCTTCATGCATCGTGATATTCTGGTGGCCGCCGCACAGGCAAAAAAACATATCTTTACCGAGAAGGCGCTCACCATTACCGTGCAAGAGGCTACTGAGGTGATGCGTGCTGTGGAGGACGCCGGTATTCGATTCATGATCTCGCTGCCATCGCGCACCCGTCCGGAGATTCTGTTTGCTAAGAAGCTGATAGATGAGAACTACTTGGGAGACATCACCCTTATGCGAGCGCGCGTTGCCCATATGGCCGCTCTCGATCGCTGGTTCTCCGGCGGTTCTGCCTGGTTCGGTGAGGAGAGCAAGGCCGGGGGGGGAGCCTTCTTTGACTTAGGGTGTCACAGAGTAGACATCATGCGATGGTTCCTCGGTGAGCCGGCCTCCGTGGTCGCCCAGATGACGAACTTCAGCGGCGCCTACGAGGTGGATGACAATATGGTGGCCACCGTTACCTTTCGAAGCGGTGCCATCGGTATTCTGGATGTCTCTTGGGTGCATCGCTACGGTCCCAACCCGCTGGAGATTTACGGAACCCAAGGCTATCTGGGCATTGACCAGGGGCCGGCAGGGCCTCGCATTCAGTTGATCAGCCAGCGCGTAACTTCCGGGGAAATCCAAGGTTGCGTAACGCCATCGCCGTCGTCCTTGCCGAAAGCGCTGCCCTCACCGATGGAGCAGTGGGTAAGCGCTATTCGCGAGGGCACCGTACCGACCATCAACATCTACGATGCCTGGGCGCTAACGCAGATGCTGGAAAACTGCTATAAAGCAGCCCGCGAACATCGAGAGGTCGTTTTTTAGGGATGGCGCGGGTTCTCGAAGCACCGGATGGGCGCGACTCCTACGAGGTAGTCTATGCCTTCGTACGGCGCGTGCCCCCGGGTAAGGTGGTGACGTACGGACAGGTGGCCGAGATGGTGGAGGAGATGCGACTTACAGCGCGCCAGGTGGGGGTGGCGATGCGCTACGCGCCGCCCGATGTTCCCTGGCAAAGGGTGGTTGGGGCAGGGGGCTACCTCCCCATCGCAAAAAGGGCGCCGGAGGCGATGCAACGGCAGATCACGTTGCTCCGAGCCGAAGGAGTGCCCTTTCACCCGAGCGACCCATATCGTGTAGATATGGCCAAAGCACAGTGGTTTCCGGGGCCTTCCCTGTTTGAACCGGCGGAAGAGGTGCGATGATCTATCGTGAGCTAGGTGCAACCGGTTTACGCGCCTCGATCCTCGGTTACGGGGCCTCTCCTTTAGGTGGCGAGTTCGGCCCGATTGATGAGACGGAGGGGATTCGCACGGTTCACGCGGCCCTCGACGCCGGCATTAACTACTTCGATGTGGCGCCCTACTACGGGCGTACTCGCGCGGAAAGCGTTCTAGGGCGTGCCTTAAGAACTATCCCACGCAAAGCCTATATCTTGGCCACCAAAGTGGGGCGCTACGACACAGATCGGTTCGATTTTTCTGCCGATAGGGTCGTTAGCAGCGTGGAGGAGAGCTTACAGCGGCTCGGCGTGGAGACCATTGATGTCATCCAATGTCACGACATCGAGTTTGGCTCCCTAAACCAGATCGTGGAGGAGACACTGCCGGCCTTGGAGCGGTTGCGGCAGCAGGGCAAGGTGCGCTTCATCGGCATCACGGGCTATCCTCTTTACATCTTTCGTTATGTGCTGCCTCGTGCTAAGGTAGATACCGTTCTCTCTTACTGTCGCTACACACTCTGCAACACCGATTTGGAGAGCTTGCTCCCGTGGTTTCAGGAGCAGAAACTGGGCATCGTTAACGCCTCGCCGTTGGCCATGGGGTTGTTAACAGATGCAGGCCCGCCGAATTGGCATCCCGCTTCGGAGGCCCTTCGGATGGCCGCCGCACAAGCGGCCGCCTTTTGTCGGGAAAAGGGCAAAGACCTCGCAGAGCTGGCGCTGCAGTTCGCATTGGCCAATCCGGCCATCCATGTAACGCTGGTGGGTATGGCCGACCGTAAAACGCTGGAGAGGAATCTGCGTTGTGTGGGTGCGATGCCCGATTTGCAACTACTTCATAAAGTTCGCGGGTTCTTTCAAGGAATCGTTACAACCTGGCCTAGTGGGAGACCGGAGAATCAATAAATGAGCAACACCACAATACTGCAGTTTGGCGGGGGGCGTTTTCTGCGCGCTTTCACCGATCTTTTCGTTCAACAAGCCAACGAAGCCGGCCAAGGAATCGGGCAGGTGGTGGTGCTGCAGTCCACCGATTCGGGCTATGCCGAGAAGCTGAATGCGCAACAGGGGCGCTTTCATGTGGCCATTCGAGGAATCGATCGGGGAGAGACAATAGATACGGTTCATGAGGTGGCCTGTGTGCAGCACGCGCTGATCATTCAACGTCAGTGGGAGGAGATCGTGGCGCTTGCCCGCTCCCCCCATTTGCGCTTCATTATCTCTAATACCACCGAGGCCGGTTTGGCGCTTGCAGAGGGCGACTCGCGAGATGCTAAACCACCTGCCTCTTTTCCCGCACGTCTACTTGCACTTTTGAGGGCGCGTTTTGAAGCGGGGCTTCCCGGAGTGGCCATCATTCCCTGCGAATTGCGCGAGCATAATGCCGATCTGTTGCTTTCGCTCGTTCTTTCTCAGGCAAAAGCCTGGCAGGAGAGAGAGGCGTTGCTGCAATGGTTACAGGAAGAGTGTGTTTGGACCAATACCTTGGTAGACCGTATCGTGACCGATCGCCCACCCGACTACACCCTCTTTCCCGAAGATGCGTTGCTGGCCGTCGCCGAGCCTTACGCGCTTTGGGCTTTGGAAAACAAGCCTTTGCCGGGGCCGTTCCCCGAACTGCCCCCTATTTTGCGCGTGCCCGACGTAGAACCCTATTTTTTGCGAAAGGTGCGCATTCTCAACGGAGCCCATACCGCTCTATTGAGTCAGGCCATGCCGCGTGGTTACCAAACGGTAAGAGAGGCGTTGGCCGACCCCGAAGTTCTCACGTGGCTGAAACGTCTGTTATTTGACGAGATCGTGCCGACCCTCGAAGGGCGCGTGGAAGACCCCAAAGCCTTCGCGGAGCAGGTTCTTGAGCGCTTTGCAAACCCCTTCCTGCACCATCGGCTAACCGATATCGCCAAAAACCATCGTCAAAAAGTGCCGGTGCGCCTGCTTCCTACGTACGAAGAGTATAAGGCGCGCTTTGGCAAAACCCCTCGCCTTTTGGAACAGGCGATCGCGTTTCATCCAGAAGGAGCACCATCATGAAAACCTTGATCTTAGAGCAGCCGGGCCGTCTGGTTTTGGCGGATACGCCGCAACCTACTTTCGACCCGAAAACGGAAGCCTTGGTGCGCGTGCATCGTGTGGGCGTTTGCGGTACCGATCTGCATGCCTTTCACGGGCGTCAACCGTTCTTTTCTTATCCACGCATTTTAGGGCATGAGCTAGGAGTCGAAATCGTTGAGATCGGCCCCAACGATAGGGGGCTGGAGCCAGGCGATCGCTGTGCCGTTGAGCCTTATCTTCATTGTGGGCGATGTGTGGCTTGCCGGCGCGGGGCACCGAACTGCTGCTTGAACCTAAAAGTGATGGGCGTGGGAATAGACGGTGGCATGCGGGAGTTCGTCGCCGTCCCTCTTCAGAAACTGCATCGTGCCAACAGCCTTTCGTGGGAGCAGCTCGCTTTAGTGGAGACGCTGTGCATCGGCGCCCATGCGGTCTATCGCGCCGACCCCAAGCCGGGTGAGCTTGTGCTGGTGGTAGGGGCCGGCCCCATAGGGTTAAGCGTATTGGAGTTTGTGCAGCTTGCCGGCGGTACGCCTATCGTAATGGATACCAACCCCAAACGCCTTGCCTTTTGCCGTGAGAAGCTGCATGTAGCCCACACAATAGATGCTACGCAGAACCCTTTGGAGGCTTTGCTGGAGATAAGTAAGGGCGAACTGGCGACCGTTGTTTTCGATGCAACCGGCAACCCGAACTCCATGATGCAGGCCTTCCGCTATGTAGCCCATAGTGGGAAGCTGGTTTTCGTGGGGCTATTCCAAGGAGACGTCACTTTTAACGACCCAGATTTCCATCGGCGTGAAACCACGCTTTTGGCCACACGTAACGCGCGCCCTGAGGAGTTTATGCAGGTCATTCGCCTCTTTGAGGCCGCAAAGATCGCCATAGAGCCTTGGGTGGGCGAACGTGCTAAGTGTGAGGAGGTGCCGGAGCGCTTTCTGCAGTGGACGGCACCCGATCGCGCCATTATCAAGCCGATGATCGTGTTCGACTAGGAGCGATTGTCGGCAAGGAAAGCTTGAAGGAGACATCCGGTCTTGGAGCAAAAACGAAATCGAATTCTGATCGCGGTGCTGGACGGCGTGGGGGCCGGTGAGTTGCCCGATGCTGCCGCCTACGGGGATGAGGGCAGCAACACCTTGGCCCATACAGCCGACGCCGTGGGAGGCCTAAAACTGCCTACGATGGGGCGACTCGGCCTTGGCAATGTGACCCCTATCAAGGGAGTTCCGCCGGAACCGAACTCTCTTGCAGGCTGGGGCAAGATGCGCGAGGCCTCTGCCGGAAAGGACACAATGACGGGGCATTGGGAGATGGCCGGGCTGATACAGACGCGGCCTTTCCCCACCTACCCACACGGCTTTCCAAAGGAGATTATCCAGGCTTTCGAGGAGGCTATCGGCACCAAGACGCTCGGCAACGTTCCGGCTTCGGGCACCGTTATTATTCAGCAGCTCGGTGAGGAGCATCTGCGGACAGGCTATCCTATTGTCTACACTTCCGCTGATAGCGTCTTTCAGGTGGCAATGCACGAAGCGATCTATCCTATTGAGCGCCAATACGCCATCTGCCAGATCGCCCGCGATCTCCTGAAAGGAGAAAACGCGGTGGGACGGGTGATATGCCGCCCCTTTGCGGGGGAGCCGGGGCATTTTTATCGTACGGAACGCCGTAAAGATTTCCCCCTAACGCCTCCACCAACCGTTTTGGATGCACTGCAGGAGGCGGGGCACAAAGTACACGCCATCGGCAAAATCTACGAGATTTTTAACGGGCGCGGCATTGACACCTGGGACCATACCACCAACAATGCCGACCACACAGCCGCCCTGTTGCGTGCCGCCCAAGAGAACCGCTCCTCACTCATCTTCGCCAATTTGGAGGATTTTGATATGCTCTACGGCCATCGCAACGATCCGCAAGGGATGGCGAAGGCCCTTGAGGCTTGGGATGCCGCACTGCCCGCCATTTTGGAAGCTCTGAAACCTGGTGACTTGCTGCTGATCACGGCGGATCATGGCAACGATCCTACCACACCCTCTACCGATCATTCTCGGGAGTACCCCTTTCTACTTGCTTACGGCCCCGATCTGCGGCAGGGAGTGGCGTTAGGTGTGCGCCAAACCTATGCCGATATCGCAGCAACCATTCGCGATGCCTTCCGGTTGCCGCCGGGCGAGCACGGCACAAGCTTTTTATCGGAACTGCTCGTCTCCTAGAAAACAGGGCACAGCTTGACACAGGGGAAGAGTACAGGATAATATATCTCTTGCAATTTGAGGAAAACAGGCAGCGGATCGTAGGGCATGAGACGATCCGCCCTTTGGTATGCCTCAAAACCGCTATCGTTTGTAAATTTCGGGACGGAGGGGTTGTCTTGACCACATCGCAAAATCGGAGAATGCTTCTTCTCATTTTAGTGCTGGCCATATTCTCGATTTTTGTCTCTGTAACAAAGCGAGATTGGCATATAGGGCCTTTTCACCTCGATACCAGGCCGCGCTATGGGCTTGACATTCGTGGAGGTCTGCGCGTTGTCCTCCATCCCGATGTAGACCTCTATAACAAAGAGCATCCGGGGCATCCGTGGGGGCCCGAACAGCTCTCGCTCGTTCGTCACATCATCGAAAATCGCGTTAACTTCTCCGGTGTAACCGAACCCCTGATTATTACCCGTCCCGAAACGAACCAGATCATTGTAGAGCTGCCCGGTGTGCGCGATCGGCAGGCGGCTATTAATGAATTGAAAGCCACTGCCGACCTTCGGTTCTACCTGCTACCACAACTCGGCAGCCACGACAACTCGCGGCCTGCTATATGGCATCAGGAGATACAAAGAGACCCCAAAACCGGCGCCGAAGTGGATGTGCTGATTGACAACCAAACCGGCAAACCGGTGACGCCACAAGAGCTGCAAGAGCAGGTCTTCGACAACCCCAACCTTCTGGTGGCAACCGGCGCTGACCTCTTACCGAACTGTGAAGCCCGCTTAGACCCCATCACCAACAAGCCCATTCTCACGTTCCAGTTTAACGAGAAAGGTTCGGCGGCTTTCGAGCAGGCGACGAGGGCCAATATCGGGCGTTATTTGGGGATTTTCTTGGATAACCGCCTGCTTACGGCGCCCTATATCGAGAGCGTGATATCGGGTCAAGGGCAGATTGAAGGCATCGCCACCCTTAAAGAGGCCAAAGCGCTTGCCGATGAGCTGAATGCCGGTGCGCTGCCCGTGCCCCTCCAGTTGCAAGAGGTGCGGAGCCTGGAGGCGACTTTGGGGCAGGAGGCCGTTCACACAACCACGATTGCGGGAGTTTGGGGGCTAGTTCTAGTTTTACTGTTCATGCTATTTTGGTACCGCCTGCCCGGATTGCTTGCGGATGTGGCTCTCATTCTCTATGCGTTCTTCTCTATTGCCATTTTTAAGCTGATTCCGGTTACCTTTACTCTGCCTGGCATAGCGGGGTTCATCTTATCCATCGGAATGGCGGTAGATGCCAACATTCTTATTTTCGAGCGCTTTAAAGAGGAGTTGCGGGCGGGGCAGCCGTTGCGGGCCGCTATTGATGCCGGTTTTAATCGCGCCTTCTCTGCCATCTTCGACTCGAACGTCTGTACGGTCATCACCTGTTGCGTGCTCTACTACTTCGGTACAGGGCCTATTCGTGGCTTCGCGTTGACGCTTGGCTTTGGCGTGGCCGTAAGTATGTTTACGGCCATCACCGTTACGCGCACTTTCCTCTTTGCCCTTGTTAACTTCGATTTTGCACGCAACGAAAAGATGTACGGGCTTAGCGACCGCTCTTGGAACCTCCGCGTGATGCGATGGCCTTGGCTCTGGTTGGGCATATCCGCCTTGGTTATTGTGCCGGGCATGATCGCTTGGGGGATGGGGGGTATCAAGCCTTCCATAGATTTCAAGGGAGGCACCGAGATAACGCTCTCCTATAAAACGCCGCATACCGCTGCCGAAATCGAGCGCATTTTGATGCAGAACGGCTATAAAGACAGCCGCGTTGTAATTTCGGAAGAGCCGAACGCCCCGATAGATAAACACTTGGCGATTGTTACCACACGGCGGCTGACCAACGAGCAGCGCATTCAATTGATAGATGCGCTAACCCATAACGGAGCCGACCTCGTGCCCGGCTTAACGCCCGCCACAGTCGCCTACGCCGACGTTAGCGGCACGGTGAGCCGCCAGCTCACGGAGGATGCCGTGAAGGCGGTGATTATTGCCGAACTGCTTATCGTGTTCTACCTCGCCTTCCGATTCGCCATCGGTGGTTTCCTCGAAGGGCTTCAGTATGGGATTTGTGCTGTATTGGCGTTGGTGCATGATGTGGCCGTGCTTTGGGGCAGCTTCGCTATTCTAGGCCTTCTCTACAATTGGCAGATAGATAGTCTCTTCGTTACGGCCATGCTTACGGTCATCGGGTTCTCCGTGCACGACACGATTATCATTTTCGACCGCATTCGAGAAAACCTGCTACATCGAGCACGTGGTGAGACGTTCTCTTCCCTCGTGGATCGCTCGATCAACCAGACCTTTTCGCGTTCTATAAAAACCTCTTTTACCGTTATTTTGGTTTTACTCGCCCTCTTCATCTTCGGAAGCAGCGAGATCCATCAGTTTGCGGCGGCGTTGCTTATCGGGATCATCAGCGGAACCTACTCTTCCATCTTCAATGCCAGCGTTCTGTTGGTGCTTTGGAAGCGTTTCCGAGGCCAAGACAAGGTGGTGGCCCCCATTCTTGCTACGCCCTCTACAAGTGTCTCGACAAAGTCGGTGCTCACCGTGCCGGGGGATAGACCCATTGTTACACCCAAGTCCGAGCCGGAGGTGGCAACAACGCCGGCTCCAACCGGCAATGCCGAATCGGGCACGGGTAGCTCTTCGGAGAGCAAAGCAGGGGCGCGTCGCCGTCGCCCGGTGCGTCGGCGAAGACTGTAACGGCTTAGAAGGATACCTTCGTTAAAATAGCGTTCATCTTTTGTGGGAAGAAGCCTGCGTCTTTTCTTACTCGACGGTTTGGCGCCAGCGTAGAGCCGTAGATAAGTATTTCGTGCGCAATAAGAGCGAATCTCGTTAGAAAAAAGAAGGAATCGCGCTACAAAAAGACGAATTAACCTACTGTATTGGGCACTGCATGAGGAGCCTTCACCAAGAGCTTTGGTGCTGTGCCGAGAGGAGTAAAGAGAGAATATGTCGGATGAAACGGTTCAGGAGCGCACATTGGAGGTTCATGCCCAAAGTGAACCTGAAGAGCAGCCCTCTGCGCAGGAAGGTTCCCTAAGCGAACAACCGGCGCAAGAGGAGTTGGCATCGGCCGTTGTCTCTTCAGAAACCACAAGGGCTGAGGAGGAAGAAGAGGCCACTTTACAGCCTCCTGAGCCACCCGCTTCGCCTGCGGCAGAGACAAGTGATGCCGAGGACATTGGAACCGACTATGCCAGCTCGTTTCGAGAGCTGCGTAAGGGAGATATTATTGAAGGCGTGGTGATGCGGATAGACCGTGAGGAGGTGCTTGTTGATGTAGGAGCCAAATCGGAAGGCATTATTCCGCTAAACGAGCTATCGCGCCAGAGCAATGTGCCGCCCGAAACCGTGGTCTCCGTTGGGGAGCGGATATGGGTTTATGTGCTTGAGCCGGAGAATGACTTTGGAAACCCCATTCTCTCGAAACGACGGGCCGATCTGGAGCGAACTTGGGTGGAGCTAAAACAAGCGCTCTCAACGAACACGAATGTCGAGGGTAAAGTAGTGGCCCATGTAAAAGGAGGACTGCAGGTAGCCGTCGGTCAGCAGGCTCTCATCGGTTTTGTTCCCGCCTCGCATGTAGGGCTTGAAGGGCCACGGGTTAACTTGGAGCGCTATGTGGGAAAGACTATTCCCCTTAAGGTTTTAGAGGTAGACCGCAGTCATAAAAAGATCATCCTCTCGAATCGGCTTGCTGTGGAGGAAGAACGGCGCCGTAGGCTCGAAGAGGCGAAGGCCAGTATCGAGCCGGGGCAGATCCGGCGTGGCGTGGTGCGTCGTCTCACCAACTATGGCGCCTTTGTGGACCTGGGCGGTATTGATGGGCTATTGCATATCTCCGAGATGTCATGGGGCCGCCTTAACCATCCCAAAGAGGTGCTACGCGAGGGACAAGAGATAGATGTCTATATCATCAAAGTGGACTTCGAGCAGGAGCGGGTCTCTCTCAGTCTGCGACGGACGCAGCCGGACCCTTGGGAGAAGGTGGCGACTCTTTATCGTGAAGGAGACGTGCTGACAGGCACGGTAACCCGTGTGATCGATTCGGGCGCCTTTGTGCAACTTGAGGAGGGAATCGAGGGGTATTTGCCGAATTCTGAAATGCTTCGCGATGGCTCCGGCCGTATTATGCCCCCTGCGGTAGGGGAAGAGGTTACGGTAAAGCTGCTGCGCCTGCGCCTAGATGAACGAAAAATGACCCTATCACAACGGGCCGCCGTTCCTGCGGAACCTGTTGTGGTTGAGGAGCCACCGCCACCACCGCCGACCGAACCTGCCAGCAGTAAGCGGAAACGAAGTAAAAAGCGAGGTCGGCGCTCGGATGAAGATGAGGATTATGGGCGCTACGCTGGCGAGCCTGAGGAGCAGCCCCTCAACACCCTGCGCGATGCCTTCAAGGCCGCGAGGCGCCGTGCGCGTCAGGAAGAGATCGGGGAGGAGGAGGTTCTCCTAGATGAGGAACTCGAAGATGCCTCCTCGGGAGAGGAAGAGGGCTAAAGGTATCGCCTCAAAGGTACCTGCGACATCGTGTTCGCCGTAGGGCTAACAGGAGGGGTGGCGTCGGGCAAAAGCCTTGCAGCCCACATTCTGGAAAGTCTAGGAGCGATCCGCTTCAGTGCGGACGAGGCCTCGCGGGCCGTAACCGGGGCGAATAGTCCCCTCGTTTCGGAGATCGCACGAACCTTCGGGCCACAAGTGCTCTTGCCTTCCGGGGCGCTCAATCGGGCTTATCTGGCTAAGCGCATCTTCGCCGATGCGCAGACCCGCCAGAGACTGGAGCGTTTGCTCCACCCGGCGATCCTGAGGCTCCTCTGGGCGCAGATGGAAGCCTGTCGCTACGATTTTGCAGCGGATACGATCGTGGTCGTGGAGGTTCCGCTGCTATTCGAGGTTCATCTGGAAGGGTGGTTTCATCGAACCGTTGCCGTATTCGCACCGGAGGCGGTGTTGCTGGAACGAATACAAGCACGGGATATGTTATCTAAAAAGGAGGCCAAACTGCGCCTTGCGGCACAATGGCCTGTGGAACAAAAGGCTGCGCGTGCCGACTACGTTTTGAGGAATGAGGGGGACATCTCACAGTTTCATCATGCTGTTCTCCGTCTGTGGAACATCCTGCGACAAGAGGCGCAAGGCCAGGAAAGACCCTTCCAAATACACCGACCGCAATTTATCGAATAACGGCTCTACAAAAAGAATGCCTTTCACACAAAAAAAGTACTTGCAATTTGCACGGCGCTGTGATATAATGCAAACGACACAGCACCTATGCCGTGTCGGGCACTCCCTCCCGACCCGTTTTCCCCCCTTTATAAGGGCCGATGTGCGGTCTGTTCGCGAATCGAATAGTGCGTGTACACATCCCCCAGTCGAGAAGCTACTAACTGTAGCTTAAAAAGGAAGCGAGTAACATGTGTCCAGAATTAGGAGGTAGACCAGCATTGAAGCGAGCGCATAGCCGTTTTTATGGCCTCTATCTGCTTCTTTTCGTCGGGATCGTGGCCTTTTGTTCGTTAAACGCCCAAGCCCAAAGCCGGGCGCGTAGCCCAAAGAGTATGCGGCCACAAGACGTCTTACAGTCGCTTCGCTCCGTAGGGCCACGACCTCCCCACGTGTTCTATCCGCCCAATATGCCTAAGTTGCCGGATTGGGTTTTGAAGACACGATGGACGGGAGATGGACGCGCCCCTGGCGATCAGAACGTCATCCGGCAAACCATTCTGCTTACCAAAGCCAATCCTAACCTGCCTTTCTCCAATGTGCCGGCTACCTCTTCCAACGAACATCCTTTCTGGACCTCCGATGAGAAATATATCTACTTCGATAGCAATCGAAACAGCAGCACCGACTCCACGCCGAATGCTACCAACACCTACAACATCTTCCGCATGTTTCCCGACGGAACCGGTGTAACCCAGATTGTGCCGGCCAATATCAACCAGATCGAACCGGCCGTCTCCAAAGATGGGAGCCAGCTGGCTTTTGCCGGAGGTGGCAATTTCGTTTCCGGGGCCGGCACCGCCAACCCGGTAACCACCGGTTTTAATCTCTATCTCTATAACTTGAATCAGGGCGGCGCCGCAACGCCCGTTACCAACACAACTGCGGGCTTTGCCTTTGCCGACGTGCGTCACCCCACCTGGTCACCTGGTGGAGATGCCATTGCGTTTGCGGGTGAGTTGCAGGGCCAGAACGTCTATCATCTGTTCCTCTATACTTTGGCCAATGGGCAGATAACCCAACTCACCACCGGAGCCTCTAACGATATAAGCCCCGCCTGGTCACCGGATGGGCATTTCATCGCTTTTTCGACCAATGCCTCCGGTTTTGCCTCCGGTGCGGCTCCGGTGGCCGCTGCAGGTACCGTTAGCAATTACGATATATGGGTAATCTCCACAAATATTAATGCGATCCAGGCCGAGCGAATTACCAATTTTGCCGTAGGAGGCCAACAGAGCAATAATTATCATCCGGCTTGGAGTTCGCTGAATATAGATCCGCTTGGTATTATTCCCATCCAGCCAAACCCCTCGAATAATGGGCTAACTCAAAGTGAGCTTATGCTAGCCTTTGCTAGCGATCGTGAAGATACAAACAATGATGGAATAGCGAACGCAATTAACCCGAATCACTCTACAGATATCTATTGGCTGCAGGTACCGGAGCAATCACCTTCAGTCGGGGTTTTTACACTGATCGGAGAAAGTAGCGGGAATGTCGCCCATAAATTGCAGACAAGTCAGCCCGATACGGCTATGGACCCCAGTGAGCCGAGCTATAACTTCGATAAAGCGCATGTTTCCAACGAGGATTTTCCTACCTGGCCTCAGTACAAGAACTCCTATCGTATCGTGTTCCAGAGCGATCGGGGTGGAACCCTAGAGATATGGGGTTCTACTATGATAGATATTGACGCTCCAGCCTTGCTCAAGTACGATGCCTCTACGGATGAGATCGTGCATCTAGAAAAGGAGGCCGGCACGCATACCGGCATCTCGCAGCGCCAGTTCAATCCGGGAGATACTATTCGCATTTGTGTGCGTGCTGTGGATTATGAGAGCGGGGTTAATTCGGTCTACGTGCAGATTAAATGCCCCAACGCACAGCAGCTTAGCCCTGATAATATAGAACATCGTATCTTTTCGTTTGAGGGCGGTTTTGTAGGCGGCTCTGGTACCGGCATACAATCTATTTTCAATGCGGCTAATGGTGGCTTTCCGAAAGAACAGGATTACCAAGCAATAAATGCTAATGGGCCCGTGACAAATGGTGTGCCACAATTTCGCGGTCTAAACCAACCCAATCTTTATACTCCTGGGGTAGATGACCTTGATGCCTTCAGCGGAGCTGCTCACCCGCCAGATAGGTTTTGGTTGCAGCTCTACGATGACGGTCCTGTAAGTACAGGGGGACATGAGCCGCCTGGAGAAGTGGCTGGAGATGGTGTCTATACAGCGGACTGGACGACACCGGTTAACTTTCCTAGCGACTGGGTAATTGATGTCATTATCTATAACAATGCGGTAGACCCATTCAATACGCAGAAACAGTCCGACTGGCGCATCTACGATAATGTTTGGGGCTTCACGACTCAACCATTCCAGGCAACACATAATATACTCTACGTGGATGACTATGACAGTGGGCAGAAGTTCTTTTCCAACCGCTTCGGTTCTGGAAATTTTCAGGCCAGCAGCACGACCGGTTTTAACGGTATTCCAACAGAAAGTTATATGACCGAGTTTTCAAGGCAGTTCTTCCCGGATACCTATCAGGCCGGAACTGGACAACCCTCTCCGCTACTTGATTTTATGAACACTTTGGGGGCACAGTCTTATGGAGCATTTGTCGGAGATGGGGCCTATTATGATCCTACCGATGATGATGGTTCTGGCATGCCGCCCACGCAAAGTTACGATATCTGGCGTATCCAGTGCCGAGGGCCTATTCCTCAATCAGTGCTCAATGCCTATCTACCGTACTATGAAAATATCCCCCCTGATCCATCTGATCCGAAGCTGCCGAATAAGGTGCTTGTTGCAGAAAGGTGTGTGCTCTGGCACTCGCCTTATTCAGGGGACCTCTTCGTAGGACCTGGAACCATCTTAGACCCTCAAACTCAGACCATGCTTGCCAATTTCGTACAGGCGGGTGGTAGGCTTTTCATTGATGGACAAGACATCGCCTGGGGGCTGACTTTAGGAGGGACACAGCCAAACGCCTTTTTGTCGAATGTACTCTATGTCAACTATGTAGCCGATGCGGCAGGCACCGATCAGATCAATCTTCAGGGAGCACGTGGTAGTGCCCCCATTGCATGGGAAACGTGGTATGGAGGTGTACACCGCTATCCACCCTATCCCCCGATGGACACACCGAACAATCCACCCGGCAACAACAGCCCTATTTTCATAGGGCCTATTCTAAATCAAGCCTATACTGCTGCGGCTGCAGATACCTGGGATGATGTAACCGTTCCTGTACTGGTTGGCTTTAATGATGTAGTCACCTTCAACCCGCCTAGTGCGGTACAGTCGGGAGTAGATGGCGTTTATAGTAATGGAGATGGGCCGGCTATCATGTGGTATTACAACCCTGCTACCGGTGGTCGGGTGGTCTATTCCCCCTTTGGCTGGGAGGGGATTGTACCTAAAACCGTTGCGCTCCAAGGCAATCCTACTCCCTACCTCTGTATCAACCTGCGCATGGAACTGATCCATAATGTTCTCGACTTCCTGAGAACAGGGTACATTTTTGGCAGTGTGAGATCCTATAACGGCGGGGCAGCTGTGCCGTTGGCCAATGTGTTGGTGCGTGCTTTCGACTCGCAGGGCAATGAAGTTGGCACCGCTCTTTCACAGGCGGATGGCTCCTACGTTATTCGTGGACTCTATCCGAATGGTGTCTACTCGCTCGACGCAATTTCGCCGGGCTATGTGACCCAACATGCGACAGGAATCATTTTCCATGGCGGCTATGGCGCTCGCAACGACTTCTTCATGAGCCAGGCCCAGCCCGGTGTTATCTCCGGAAAAATCACCGATGCCATTACAGGACTGCCTGTGCCGAATATTACGGTTGAGGCGCTGGATATCTCCGGCTCTGCACCGGCGAATACCTTCTTTACCGGCGTGTCGGCCCCCGATGGCACCTACTTTATCAAGAACGTGCCGGCCAGCTCCTATGAGGTTTTCCCCATTCTGCCGGCTCAAGGCTATGTATCAAGCAACCCGGCTAACTACGGCGCCCCTCCCGGTCAGCCGGTGGTGGTGGCGCCAAGTCAAACGGTTTCCGGTAAGGACTTCGCCTTAATCCAAGCTCCAGGTACGATTACCGGGAAGGTGGATATCGCCGATGCCAACGGCAACGATACCGGCCAGCCTTTACCCGGCGCTACCATAACGGCAACATCTACCTCCAACACGCAAACGCAGTTTGTTTCGGCACCACCCACCGGTGGCTCCCAAAGCGATGGAACCTTTACCATTCCCAATGTATCGCCCGGCCAATATACGGTTACTGCCACGGCGCCAGGCTATAATCTCGTTAAGAGCGTTACCGTAACCGTAACCACACAACAGACAACTTCAGGCGTTCTTCTGCTGATGTCGCCCGTGCCGCCTGGTAGCATATCCGGTTTAGTTGCCACGTCGCTCGGAATTCCGGTCGGTGGGGCTACCATTACCGTGACAAATGCCGCCGGCAACGTGGTGGCTACCGGAACCTCCGGGGCAGTACAAACCACCACCAGCAACGGACAGACCTACAACTATAACTATAAGATCACCAACGTTCCTGCCGGTGCCACAGTAACCGTATCGGCAAGCAAGCCAGGCTATACCACGAAGACGGCAGCACAAACCGTAACCGTTACCTCGAATCAGGAGACTCAAAACGTCAACTTTACCCTCGATCCGTTGGCGGCCTTTAGTCCAAACCTTTCTTTGGTCTCCTCGCCCTACTACTTCACAACGGACGGTAATCCGAACAGCCCGCTGTTGGATGTGGCAACGTTACTGGGGGTGCCCGCTTCCGACGTTAGCAGTGGAGCCTTCCAGTTCACCCACTGGAACGCCTCGAATCAATCCTACGTGAACTATCCTAACGCGCCGGCCAATGCTTTCCAGCTTGGCCTCGGTTACTTCTTGCGCGATACCGACACGGCTACCGTAATGGCCATTACGAATCCAAACGGCATCACCGCGCCAAAGGACGCCAACGGCAACTACCTGCCCTTCAACATTCCGCTACAACAGGGCTGGAATATGATTGGCGATCCCTTCACCTCGTCGGTGAACTTTAACGGCCTGCAGGTTCAGCTCCAGAACGGTACCCTCATCAACGTAACCGCCGCCCAGGCTGGTCCGAACCCTGTACTGGGAGCCGCACTGTGGACTTACCAGAGCGGGAACTATGCGGTGGTCTACACGCTAGACCCGTTCCGAGGCTACTGGCTCTATGCTTTCCAACCTTGTACGCTCGTGGTGACCCCGAGCGCCCAGCAAGGGAGAGGTGTCTTTTCAACGGCAGGGCGCGCTTTGGAGTTTACATCGGGTGGAAACGGAAACTGGAAGCTCGATATTGTGGCAGCTACCGATCAATCTGCCTCGAAGGCAACCATAGGTGTCTGCAGTGGGGCGACCGATCAGTACGACCGCTATAAGATGCTCACTCCACCTGCTGTTGGTAGAAATACCGTGGTTCTGGGAGTAGATCACAGCGATTGGGGGCGACAAGCAGGGCTTTATAGTGTAGATGTACGCTCTGCATCTGCAACCACATGGAGGTTCACGCTTCAAGCAAATACCGGTGGGCAACCCGTGACGCTCACCTGGCCGAACCTCGCCATGGCGGGTAAGCACGACTTTATCTTCACCGATCTCGATAACGGAACGAGCTTCGAACTGCATGATCGCTCGAGTTACACGGTTCCGGTAGGGCAGGGGGCGATAACGCATCATTTCGAGATAGATGTCCGCCGTGCAACCCGCAGTCCCCTGCAGATACTGAACGTAACAGCTCTACTGAACACCAATAGGGCTACTGGACTGTCCGACTCGGCAACTATCAGCTATACTCTGACAACTGCCGCTAAGATGGTTGTGCGAATCTTGAACAACGGTCGTGTGGTGAGAACCTTAGAGGCAAATACCACGCGCGCGGCAGGCGCGAACCAGGTTGTTTGGGACCTGAAGTCTGATGGCGGTGTCCGTGTGCCAACCGGGGTCTATCAAGCACAGGTTATCGCCACGGATGCCAATGGACATCAGGTTCCGCGTGTGGTGCCTCTGGTGATCACACGATAACGGATTTAGGAGATACTTATATGTATAGGGGTCTCGATCGTCCGCTGCAAAGCGGGCAACTCGAAGAAGGAGATAAAAGAGTGAACGCTGTTGGCAGAAATATCCTATCTCGCATCGGCACATGGCTGTTCGCTGCGGCTTTTCTAGGAGCCGGCTTGCTTGGAGCCTTAAAGGCGAACGCGCAGACACAGCAACTGCGCGTGATGGTGGGTGACTTTGTAGATGAGCGCGCCCATTCCGCCGGTAGTCAGCTCGCCATCGCGGCCAAGAAGGACATGTACAACGAACTGGTAAGCGTGGGAGCCTCCAAGTTTGCTCCGGTGGACCCAGAGGAGCTAATGTCTCAGGCTAAATCGCTGACGCCTCCGCTTCCGACGCCGAGCGATCCCTACGGTCCCTACGGGTATAGTCTTTTTGACTACACACGGTTAGGGGAGGCCGTGGGCGCATCGGCCGTTCTTTCCGGCCGAATTCTCGTAACAAGTGGAGCTGGAGCGGCGGGTAAGCTGGTGCTTGAGACCACACTCACCAACCTCGTTGCTCAAGCGCCCATTAATGGCGCCCAAGTAGAGGTTGCCATCGCAAATGAGCCGGGTGAAAACGCCACTTCGCAAGAGGCTATTCTAAAGGCGGTAGATGACGCCGCGCTTTCTGCCGTAACCCAAATGGTTGCAAGACAGCTACTTACCGCCACCGTTCTGCAGATCAGTCGTGGACTGGTGGTGATTAATAAGGGAACTCGCGATGGTTTTCACGATGGAGATGACATCGCGGTGCTGCGGGAGCTGGCAGGTGGGCGACTGGTGAAGGTTGGGGTTATTCGTGTTATGCGTGCCTACGCCGATAACTCCGAGTGCGAAATTCGTGAAAATACAGGTGGTATCAGTCCCGAAGATATCGGATTAGTGCTCTATCGCCCACAATATGTATACACTCTAACGGGTGGCAAAAGCATCAATCGTGTCAACACGCGTATCAATCTCAGCGCTATTGGCAGTACATTGGCTGCACTTGGCCTCGGTGTCCTTCTTGTGTCCGCTGCTAAAGGGGGCCAGGCCACTACCACCAACGTTGTGGCAGAGGCCACCTCGCTGAACGGAGCTCCAGAGGTGAGGGTAACCTGGGGTGATAATCTTTTTGGCCAGGCGGGAGTTTTGCAGTATAAGATATACCGCCTCCCCGATTTCCCCCCAGGCTCTCCTGCTGTGGCCGGTTTGGGTAATAATAATGGTACTGGTACTGGGACAGGCACCGGTACTGGTACCGGTACAGGTAATGGAACGGGAACAGGAACAGGGTTTAACATTGCAACGGGTGTTCCTGTAGCTGCCGTTCCCCCTTCTTCACATGTCTATCTGGATCAGCCTTCACCCTATGATAGCTATGCTACGATTGGGGGGTTCTTTATCGGTTTTACCGGTTCTGCTGCAACAGGCAGTTTAACAGGTGGTGGTGCCGGTACGGGAACGGGTACAGGGACATCTACGAGTGGTGGCTGTGGTTTTGCGACTATCAGTAACTTCTTAGATACGGGCTTTACACCTGGAAAGTCCTATCAATATGAGGTCACAGCGATTCTCACCCGTCAACAACCTATCGTAAGCAGCGGTGGCAATACGGGCGGTGTCGGTGGTATCGGTGGTGGTATTGGTGGTGGCACCGGTGGTATCGGTGGTGGTGTTGGTGGTGGCACCGGTGGTATCGGTGGCGGTGTTGGTGGTGGCACCGGTGGTATCGGTGGCGGTGGTGGCATCGGTGGCGGGAACGGGAATGGTACCGGAACGAACGTTCTCTGCATTGAGACAGACCCTGTGCCCTCGAATTATGCCACACCGGTTATACCGCCAAATCCAACGGCGCCGGCGGCGGGAGCGTCGGTAGATATCCGCTCGTTCAACCCTACCTGGACAAGTCGTGTGGGGGCCGACCTCTTCGTGGTGGAAGTCTCTACCGACCGTACCTTCAAGAACCCGAAACTCATCTATCAAATACAGGTCTTTTCTACGGCGCCCACACAGGACGGCGTAGCGCAGACACTGCCGGCACCGGTAGACCTTACGAAGGCACCCCAACTGTTGGCCGATCCTACGTTTGCTGCCTTTGTGAGTGGTTCGGGGGGAACCGGCAGTACCCCAGCGACGCCTACCCTCTTCTACCGAATCGGTGCTCGCCATGATGAGGATGTTCCCGGACCGGTAAACTGGATCAGCCAAAGCGCCACAGACCCGAATAGGAACTTCCGTTTCGTCTATAGCGATCCGGTTCAATTCACCCCCACGCCGCTCCCGCCGGCACCCCCCGGCAAGAAAGCCAGCTTGGCCGCGGCCGTGTTGAATGCCAACGGAAGCCGCGCTGCTGTGCTGCACCCGGTGATGCCGCGCTCTGTGGGAATCATCCCCGGCGTGAGCCACCCAACGACGCCTCAACAGGTGCTGAACGGGCATGGGCGCGAGCGGCACTAAATAGAGCCTGGGGATGGATGCGGCGATAACATCCATCCCCTACCTAGATGAAGAGGAT
Source organism: Chthonomonas sp. (assembly GCF_035294165.1). Classification (GTDB taxonomy): domain Bacteria; phylum Armatimonadota; class Chthonomonadetes; order Chthonomonadales; family Chthonomonadaceae; genus Chthonomonas. Next base: position 10,628 of record NZ_DATGLN010000219.1, on the reverse strand, counting down.
GAAGATAGGCTTGAAGGCAAAAGGTGCATTGAGGCAAACGGAGAAACAGAGAACCTTACCGGCGCTCCACGCCAACTCTGCGTTGCCCCTCCTACCGGAGGCGGCGCGGCGGCGTCAACAACAACCGTCTGAACAAGGAGTTTGGGCTATGGTGAAAAAATTTGGACTTCTTCTTACGGTTCTAACCTCGCTGTTCCTAATGGGAAACGGCCTCCGTAGCAAGGCGGATGGTGTTCCCGGTGCACAGACAGCTTTTGTGGATGGGCAGGTGGTGCTCTATTGCCAGCCCGGCACATCACAAAACGATGTGAACGCTCTGGCAGCTAAAGTGAACGCGCAACAGGTGATCCCGCTCCTACTGAAAGATTGTTATGAACTTATTTTGCCGGCAGCTAACGCCACGGATGCGGGGACTCTGAACGCCGTGGCCGCTTTGAAGGGCGACCCCCGTGTGAGGTGGGTTGGTCCTAATCGAATTTTTCATCTGATGGGCGCGCCTCCAACGGCAACACCCAACGATCCTCACTATACGAATGGTGATCAATGGCCCCTACCTCAAATTAACATGCCTGCAGCATGGGCTATTGAAAAGGGAACGGCGAACGTCGCAGATATAGATACCGGCTTTGATAATACACATCCGGATTTAACTGGGCAGTATATTATGCCCGGATATAACGCTGTGGATGGCTCTACCAATAATGCGCCCGGCGGTACTGACCCGGAAAATCAACATGGCGTGAGCACCAGCAGCATCATGGTGGCAATAACCAATAACAATATCGGTATGGCCTCGATATGTGGCTGGGGGAGCACCAAATGCCTAGGGATCAAGGCTGGTGATGCGAACGGTTTCACCGAGACAGCGCTTGTCAATGCCTCCCAGTATGTTCTAAATGTTGCTCAGCAAGATAACATTGTGGTGGTGAATGAGAGCTTGGGCGGACCGGGCGACCCAACGGATACAAGCGATCCCTATTATCAGGCAACAAAGGCACTGAGCGACGCAGGGATCATCGTCGTTGCCGCAGCAGGCAACGATAGTTCGGATAACCATCAGACCACACCGGCCGGGTTTACTTTTCCCAACCTTCTTACGGTCTCTGCTCTCAACAGAAACTCACAACTCACCTACTATTCGAGTTTTGGAAAGGTGGATATCTCAGCTCCTGGCGGCGAACAGACCTCAGATAACGACCCGAACGGTTTCTTGGTGGCTGTCAATGGAAGCTATGCTTTTGAACAGGGAACCTCGTTTGCTGCACCAGTGGTTAGTGGCGTCATTGCTCTCCTACGTTCGGTGCCGGGGGTAACACCTACCGCGGCGATTCAGGCCATCGAACAGTCGGCAAATCATATTATTACCGGCCAGCAGCAGGTGCCCGATCCCAAATATGGTTATGGGGAGGTAGATGCCTACCAAGCGCTCTTGCGCGTGATCGGGCACGTAGAAGTAGACAGCCCCATAGGAATTGATAACGCTACCGGCCTTTCCACCGATCCCTCCGGCAATCCACCGCCTCCGGTTGAAACCTTAAAACCGACCTTTACATTTGGCGTACGCAACATACCGCTCTCCAATATCAATATTGCCATTCTAAACCCGGATGGCACGACGACACCGTTGGTGACCAACGGAACTCCTGCGGCAGGGGTTTCCAACTTTTCGGTGACCGGCGATACCACAAGCTCCTATCCCGTGTATTCGATCTCCTTCCGCTACGCTTTCAACACGGTGCTGGCCTCCTCGCAGGTAACCGTTCAGATCACCGGTACGCCGGCCAATCCGAATATCCCGACACCTCAGCAGACGGTGACCTTCAATCTGCAGCCACACCGATTTCCTGCGGGCCTATCGTTGATCTCGATCCCAATCTACGAAAGCGCTACCGATTCGCCAACCGGCTCGTTCCGTAACGACATCCGCCAGATTCTAAGCGATCCTACCGCAGTGCTCTACAGCTGGGGAATACAGCCCTCTCTCAATAGTGCCGGGCAGGCGACCGCGCAGGGCGTTTATACACCGACTCCGGGCACGGTGGGTGCCTCTGCCTCCTTTACTTCGAGCGGTCTGCCGGCTTCATCCACTCCAGAAACCAACCCGCCACTGGGCCTAGGTTTCTTCTTGAAGACCACAGCCTCCGATATCTATCGAACTTATGGAAACTATATCACAAGTCAGTTTGTGAATATTCCGCTCCATGAAGGATGGAACCTTGTGGGCGATCCCTTCCCCTTCGCGGTGAGCTTTAACATCTGCTCTTTTGAAACACCCGGAGGGACGCTCTATTCGGCTGAGGATGCTGCAAAGGCTAACCTCATTCTGCCGTTTATCTACCGCTACGTGGGTGGGAGCTACCAGTTCGATACGCTGCCGCAAGGGCTTTTGAGGCCGTGGGAGGGAAGCTGGATATATGTGATACCGGCAAACCCAAATAGTTTAAGCACAAGCTATGTGCTTACGATGGTCGTTCCGCCCACGGGGAGCACCTCCGATACACTAGGTAGAGCGGCAAATACTAGTGTGCCCTCGTCCGGTGGGCCGAACAACTGGCGCCTACAGCTAGTTGCGGCCTCCGGCAGCGCGGTAGATGGGCATAACTATATCGGAGTATCTGCTCAACAGACCGATCCAAGCTTCACACGTGCGCCAAAGCCGCCACAGTTAACAAACGAGATATCGCTGAGCATCCTGGAACAGGGACGTGGCACCCAGAAAGAGCCCTATGCCATGTCACTACACGCTCCTGCCACTACGCAGACGTGGCAGGTGCTCGTGCAGTTTGCCAATAAAGGCACGCTCGTTACGGTCTCTTGGCCCAACATCGCACAGGTGCCCCACAATATCAAGCTGGTGCTAACCGACCAAACAACCGGGCAACAGATAGATATGCGCACGCGAAGCGCCTATCAATTCCTACCGACCGCCCAGGAGACGAGCCGGCAGTTTCAGATAACGGCCTCAACTTCCGTCACGGGCGGACGTCCACTGATCTCGGATCTGTTTGTAGACCCGGTGAACTCCAACCGCGCTGCAGGGCCGGCGGGCTTCGATATCCGCTATAATATCTCCCGTGATGCCAGTGTGGACATCGAAGTGCTGGCCTCGAATGGCCGTGTTGTGGGTATGGCTCAACCTTCTAGGGCGGTGACGGCCGGAGCGAACCACGCCTTCTGGAATGGGCGCGATTTAGCCGGTAATCCGGTACCTACCGGCGTGTACATCATCCAACTGCGGGCGGTAACATCTACCGGTGATGTCACCCGACAGACCATACCGCTGACCATCGCACGCTAGAAATTAAGACTGTCTCTCTCAAAGGAGAGAGACAGCCAAAGAAAAATTTTCAAGCCCCCTCGCTGAGCGATAAAAATAAAAAAAAGAACTGTCCTACCTGCTGGGCGGCATCGTTCCCCCACCGCTCGGCAAAATTAAGGGGTTCAGGGAGGTTAATTCTGGATGCAAAGAAAAACATCCTTTTTCAGGTGCCTCGCTTCCGCAGGCGTTCTGTTTGCGGTCGTTATCGGTTTGGGAGCGACACAAAAAGCACATGCGCAGGGATTCGGTGATCCCTACCCACCAGGTTATGGGTTTTTTACCGGCACGAACGTGAATGACTTGCTCTATACCTTCGTGTCTAATGGAATGGCCCTGACGATCGGTATAGGGCAGAATCAGGGTGGGGCTTTGGGTCTCTATACGGCCTCGAGTAACGACCCTGTATTCGATCCAAGCGATACCATCGCCCCATATTTTCCATTAAATGCTGTGAATGTCATTGACCCAACAACCGGACAGCAGGTTACCGCTTATCTTGGAACCCATATTTTCGTGAGAATTGATGGTGGCTTCTCCCAACTGACTCCTTTTGGCTATGACGCTATTTTCGGTGATCAGAAGTTGGGACAATGGATAGAGGCACCCCAACAGGTAGGCAATCACATTGAGGCCAAATGGCTGTCGCAACCGGTACTCACAAACGGTGGTGGTAACGGCGGAGGCGGCACCGGTGGCGGTGGCACTGGTGGCGGCGGCACCGGAGGTGGTACTGGTGGTGGGGGTGGTACTACAACTGTCCTGCCACCAGCAATTGAGGTAGACTTGGTAGCCTCCTTTGTGCATACGCAGTGCCGTCTGCAGATCACGGTGAAAAACGTGGATACGAAGGCGCATACGGTAAGTATCGGCCTCTTGGAGGAGCTTTCGGGCAATCCCCAGTCCTCATTCCTAAACTTCGGGACGCCTCTCTACCTCTATCCCGACAACTATGCCATTCATCACGAGACGGCGCTTTATGGGGCACAGATACCCAGCTATTTCTACTCCATGGCCAGAAATACTTTCACGCGTATTACGAATGCTCTTGTCTATCGAACGATCAAAGGAACCCTGGCTAACTCTCCCTACAACCAAGACCCAACGTTTGCAACTTCTTTGCCGCCATCGCGGATGATCATCGGCAATCTGTTGCCAATGGAGGGCAATTTAGGCGGAACGGCGCCAAACCCCCGAATCTACGACGAGTTCTGGCTTTATGATAGCGCCACTCCTATTCCCTTGCTTGGGATAACCTTGCTCGACCCAACACAATCCATCGATCAGCCTAACTCGGAGAGTATGGGCCTTGGGCTCTACTGGGATAATTTTCAGGTTCAACCCACAACCTCAAAGACCATCGTAACCTACTTGGGCGATAACAGTTGTAACTTCACGTTCGGCCAACCTCTCTCTCTGGCGATAAGTGCCCCGCAAGCCTTGCAGGTGTCAACGTCGGCCAATCAGTCGGTATTTGCGCCTCCGGGGGCTACGGGCACCAGCAACCAGTTTCAAATCAGCGCCTATGTAGATAACACAACCGATCTGATCAACCCCAATGCGTTAGCCCTAAGCCCTGTTACGGTGACCATCAGCCTTCCGAAGGGATTGCAGTTGGTGCCACCGCCTACAAATGGCTTCCAAAATAATGCCAATAACCCTAACAACAGCGCCACCGTTACCCTCCCATCATTGGCCTCGGGGCAAGAGCTACCGGTACAGTGGATTGTAACGCCTACAGGGGCAAGCACCGGCCCTATGGATATCTTGGTTTCGGCCCAGCCGGGGAATTTCGGAAACGGCGTGATAGCTCGCCGCACGATAGATGTTCCCGCTCCGGCGAGTTTTACCCTGCGCGGCAATGTTACAACACAAAATCACTATGTGATGCTTAGCATTCCTCTGCAGACGGGGCCGACACCGCCGTCCCAGGTACTGTTCCCAACGCTTCCGTCGCAACAGGTGGCACCCGATCTCGCTCAGTGGGACCCGGTTAACCTCATCTACAACTCCATCTCACAGTTCTCGCTGGGTAAGGCTTTCTGGATACTAAACCGCATCGCCAACGACCAGTTGATTCAGCTCAATACCGCGGCCTATCCGCCGTTATTGACAAATCAACAGTTTACTGTGAACTATCCGCAAGGGTGGAACCAGATCGGCGATCCTTACATCTATCCGGTTAACTTTGGAGAGGTGCAGATATTCGATCCAAGCACAGGACGTACATTCTCTATGCAGGATGCAGCCTCTCCACAGAACCATCTCATTCTGCCTATTGCGTTCTATTACGACACATCTAACCCCGACCCCACGCAGTGGCACTATGTGATGCTGCAGAATCTCGGCTTCACCATGCAGCCCTACCAAGGCTACTGGATCTACGTCCTGAAGAATAACCTCTCGTTCATCTATCCTGGGGTGACGCTGCCGGGCAGCAACATCACAAAGGCGACCACCATTGCGACTAACCAAAGTCGGGTCGCAACCGATAACTGGCAACTTCAGCTCTCTGCCTCGGCTGCCGATGGCATTGACAACGCCACCGTCATCGGGGTGGCGCCGCAGGCAAGCGATAGAGCCGATTTCTTTAAATATCCGAAACCGCCCTATATCAACAAGCAGCTTACGATGGAGATAACCCATCCGGAGTGGAATGGGGCGATCTATAGCGAGGACCTGCGTTCGCCAAGTCCTGTGCAGAAAACATGGACCCTGGTTATTAACTCGGTAAAGCCCTCGGAGCCGGTTACCATCGAGTGGCCTAACTTCAGCAGCCACGTGCCACGCACCTGGAAGCTTACTTTTACCGACCCGGCTACCGGCACGCAGTTCGATATGCGCTCGCGATCGGGGTATGTTGTGCATACCGACACCACCGGTCGTGCTACGGTGCAGATCACGGCCAGCCCGGCGAACCCCACGCCCAGCGTGCGCATCCTCTCCTTCGTCGTGAACGCGCCTACCCGTGCCGCCAGCGGTACAACGGCTCCGGTAGAGCTGGATTACAGCATCGCTGGTAGTGGAGATACCCACGTGCTGGTACGTAACTCTCATGGACAGGTCATTCGCAACCTTACACCGGTAGCCACGCGTAACACGGCCAATGGCCTGGAGGGCAAAGCGGTGTGGGATATGAAGACGCAATCGGGCACTGTGGTCTCAACCGGTGTCTATACAATGGACCTGGTGGTGGTAGCTCCTGATGGCACTCAGACCCATCAGACGCGCGTGTGCGTCATCACACGCTAATCACGTTAGAGATGGCAAGAGGGGACGAAACCCTCTTGCCGTAACGTTTTATCTGTCTATGCACTCGGCTCGACAAAAGACTCTTTTAGCCTGCATTCTAATCATGATAGGCCTCTGCGGTCTCGCCAAGTTGGCGTTGGCGCAGAGGTCTATGGTGACCCTCTCCGCCACGCGTGAGGTGATTTTGGCGGATGGAAAACAGCAGACACTCATCATTGCCGATGTTCGTGATCAGAACGGCAATCCCCTAAATGGCGCCACCGTCCTCTTTCAAACCACCGCTGGAACGCTCACACAGACGCGAGTAACGGCCGTAGGCGGCATCGCGCAGACGCGACTTATTAGCGCTCCCTTCCCCACGGTGGCACAAGTTACGGCGATCGCCGAAGGCGCTGGGGTAGGCGCCTCAAATGCCCTTCAGATCGAGTTTACCAACGACCCGGAAGCGACCGTCGAGGGCAACAACTATGTGCTCTTTACCGGAAAGTATGTTGCCTATAGCGCCACCGATCGCATCATCGAGGCCTTTAGCGTTAACGGTGGCTCAGAGCTTTCGTATCGCAACTTCGACATAAAAGCCGACCGCATTCAGTTTCATTGCGATGATAACGCCGTGGTGCGGGCTGCGGATAACATTACCCTGCGTCGAGGGAAGCATGTCATTCATGCCATTCGGCTTTACTATAGTTTAGGCACGGGAATGGGCTATGCTATCGCGAAATGGAACGGCAGTGTGCAACAGGTGGAGATCACAGGGGTAGACCTGCAGATGCAGAAGCCGCACGGCATTGTGCCCCCGGCCTATTTTACAATGCCGCAAATGCAGGTGAAACTCGTGGTGGTGGCGCGCTCTATCGCCTATTTCCCGGGTGATAAGCTTCAGTTCACCCGTCCTCGTTTCTTTCAAGACAATCTGCAAATCTTGAGCCTGCCTTACTACGAGATGAGTCTCAACTCCGATCAGCTCTTCTCCGATCACTTCATTAGCGTTGGCTCACGAGGCTTCGGACTCGAACTCCCCTTCTATTACAACCTCACCCCGCGTAGCTCGGGTATTCTCTACCTTCGTCATGACCAACAGTTAGGAAGAGGCTACTTTAGCACCGACCCTGGTTGGTCTATTGACCTTATGCAAAGCTACTCCGGCACAGGAGAAATGCGCTACGAAGGCTCTTATGGCTTTACCGATTTAACGCGCGGGGGGTGGGGGTTTCAATGGACTCATACCCAGGAGTTTTCGGATAGCACCCAGGGCGCCTTCGCCTTAGACTTTCCCCATCATACCGGCCTGATCGGTAGTCTCGACCTAAGCACGCACGGCAAACTCGGGCGCTTGGGGGTAGATTTTAATGGAGGACAGACATGGGTTTCCCCTACGGAGACCTCATTGGAGGGTGACCTCTATCTTGAGACCAATCCAAGCTCCTATGGATTTGCAAAGGGATGGCGCTATGTGTTTGGCACACGCTACTCCTCAAACTACTTCCGCACTTCCGGCAGCCTTGCCTCGTTAACCAACGCTTCGTCGGAAGAGATAACCTGGCGAACCTTCCCGGCAATGCCGATGCTGTTAGACCGACGGACAACCCTGAACGTCTCCTTCACCCTAGGCCATATGTGGACAACAAACCATCTCACCGGCCTCACCTCTCAAATCTCGTTGGGGCTTGATCGCACTCTTCCCAACGGTGGAGATATTAACTTCAGCTACGATTTTCTTTCCACACCAAACCCGGCCTACAACGAAGACGGCAAACATCGAGTTAGCATCACGTATCAGGTGGGGCGCTCGAAACATTTTGCGCTTGGGCTTGCCGGAACGGCCTTTTTAGATAGCCCGAGCGCCAGCTTTTTGGCCGACGCCGTCTATCGTATTGACTCTCATTGGCGTCTGATCGCTTCGGCAACCCTCCAACACGGCAGCTTTTTGGATTATCAAGATTTTGAGTTCACCGTTGGCCGGCGTATCGGCGCCAGAGAGCTGCAGCTAACCTACTCCACCTACACAAAACGCATCTATGTTGACCTCACCAGCACGAACTGGTAAAAGGGGCGATGGCTTTCTTAAACGAATCGGCAGGGTAATTTCAAAGCCTTTTGTAGCTTTGCGAGATAGACCTTGTTTGGAATCTCGATGGCCCCCAAGCGCTGTAGGTGCGGCGTTAGATACTGTACGTCCAGCAGCACGAAGTTACGCTCTTTAAGGCGATGCACAAGGGCGGCTAGGGCTACTTTAGAGGCATCGGTTTCTCGGTGGAACATGCTCTCTGCCATGAAAGCCCCTCCTAAAGCAACACCGTAGGTGCCGCCTACGAGACGCCCCTCGCGCCATGTCTCCACGCTATGCGCCAAGCCACGTCGGTGAAGTTCGGTGTAGACCCGAATGAAGTCCTCGGTTATCCAGGTTCCTTCGGGCCTATCGGCACAGCCGCGCATAACCTCCTCAAAGGCCGTGTTAATGCGTACTTCAAAGCGCCCTTTGCGGATCGTTTTGGCCAACGAGCGCGAGACATGAAAACCATCGAGAGGCATGATCGCACGCATCTCGGGCCGAAACCACAAAATCTCTTTTGCCTCCTCAACATACATGGGAAAGATTCCCATGCTGTAGGCCCAGACCACCGTTTCTGGCGTGAAAGGGATCATACAGACTATCCTTATGGGATCGGCTCTTTTTATGGTACCCTGTTGACTTTGGTGGTAGACTGTGTTAGCGGAAAAGGAGGTTCTAGGCAAGTTTGATAGTTACTATTGATGGCCCAGCAGGAGCCGGTAAAAGCTCGGTAGCACGAAAATTAGCGCAGGCGCTCGGCTACACCTATATAGACACAGGAGCCATGTATCGGGCTGTGGCCTTGGCGGCTTTAAGACGTAAAATCGCTCTGTCGGATGCCGAAACGTTAGCCCAATTGGCTCGCACGCTGCCTATTCGCTTCGGGCCGCTCTCTCCTGTCGGGATACAACGGGTATGGATAGGGGAAGGAGAGAGCGCCGAGGAGGTTACCGAGGCCATTCGTACGCCAGAAGTGTCGCAAGCCACCTCGATCATCTCCACCCACTCGGCGGTGCGCAGAGCGCTTGTGGAGCGGCAACGCCAGATGGCGTTAGCGGCAGAAAACGGGGTGGTGCTCGAAGGTCGTGATACAGGAACGGTGGTTGTGCCGGAGGCCGAGCTGAAGATATTCCTTACGGCTTCGCCCCAAGAGCGTGCTCGGCGACGCGCGGCCGAGCTAAGAGCACAAGGCTTGGAGGTCTCCGAGGAGACGATATTGAAGGAGCAGGAAGAGCGCGATGCGCGTGATAGCCAACGTGCCGACTCGCCTCTGCGCCCGGCACCCGATGCCATCCTCCTCAATACCGATGGTCTCGACCTCGATGCAGTAGTCCAGCAGATACTTAGACTTCATCAAGAGCGCTGTAACCAAAGACGATGTGGGGTGTCAGAAGCGTGAAAGAAGGGGCGACCTGGAAAGAAGTAGGGCTTCCGTGTTGGTATCATCGTCTTTGCCGATATCCATTGGCATGGATATTTCGGCTCTTTTTCCGTCTCTATGGACGGCTTCAGGTGATCGGTCTGGAAAATATCCCTAAGACCGGCGCCCTGATTCTTGCGGCCAACCATTTAAGCTATCTCGATCCCCCGCTCGGATGGGCTGTTATCGCACGGCGGCGCTGGATATGGGGGGTGGCTAAGATCGATCTTTGGCATCATCCCATTACTCGTTTTGTAACTCGCACAATGCAAGGCATTCCTGTGCGACGTGGTAAAGCCGATCTGCGTATGTTTCATCTCGTTTTAGAGCTTTTGGAAAAAGGCGAGGCGATAGGCTTTTTTCCGGAGGGCGGTCGCAGTCGGGACGGAAGCCTTCAGCCGGCGCAACCGGGTTTGGCGCTGTTGGTGCAAAAAAGCGGCGCCCCTGTAGTCCCGGTTGGCGTTGTGGGGACGTTCGATATGCTGCCTCCCGGAGCGAAAAAGCTACGACGGGCACGCCTTGCCATCTGTTTCGGCCCGCCCATCCATTTTTCGCCCGATGCCTCGCGCGAACAGATTCTCGAAACC
>NZ_DATGLN010000218.1:0-3021 GCF_035294165.1 Chthonomonas sp. | reverse complement strand
GTAATCGTACCCTTTGCTCAGACGCGAGAAGAGTATCACCTTCTCCCCTAAGGCAGGCTGCGCGCCCTGGCTCATGTCCACGGCCTCTAACCTCTTTCCTTGCAGATCGGTAATCTGGATGAAGGTCAGCCCTAAGATGGTATCGGTAGCGACCAGTTTAGCGCTGTAATCTTTCTGATCATGCCCGACCGTTACCTTGAAGTCGGTAGGAATAGTTTTCGACCTGAAATCGGAGTTATCCCCGCCACCTCCGATATTGCCGAAAAAGCCCCCAAAGTCAAACGAGTAGCTGCTGGTTGACAGCATCACAAGCCCGTCCGGAGAGACTACTACGCCCGTGGTCTCTGTTTTTCCCTCCGAAGTTGACGACTGCCCTCCCTCACTCACCTGAGTCTTGTAAACGATCTTTACGGTGACGAGTGATGGTGTCAGGGTCTGCATAAGCTGCACGGGGTTTTGTGGCTCCTGTGCTGCCAGAGAGGCATTCGCCGGTGTCTGTTGAGCGTAAGCACTTCCTATATAGCCCGCAAAGGCAGTGAGCGCAACACATGGTCCGATAAGGTTTGTTATGATATGACGATAGTTCAACATCGCCTCCCGTCTCCTCCCTCACTCCCTAGTTTAAATGAGCCCAATCCGGCTGGATAAACACAAAATACGTTAACGCCCCACGATGCACAAATAAGGTTACCACCTTCGGCTTGCGCGACACAACTTCAGACATCACCCGCTTGAAACTGCTGACGTCCCCAATCGGCTGCCCGTTTACCGATAAGATGATATCGTCCACATTCAAGCCGGCAATGTTTGCCCAGCCCCCCTCCGTCGTGTCCGTTACAATAACCCCCTTCTGATCGAGCGGTAAATGACGCTCGATCCGATCAAAAAGCGTCAAATCCCTCACCGTAAACTCAAACGTCTTCTCTTGATACGATGCAACCTCCGACGCCGAGCTGGGCGATGCCTGTAAAGTTACCTCGATCTCGAGTGGCTTGCCTCCTCGCAAAATCCCTAATGTTGCCCTGCTCCCAACATCCAAATTCTCAATGGCATGGGTTAACATCTCCTCATCTTGTGGTCGGGAAGCCTCTAAGCTCTGCCCGTTCAAAGAGGTTATAATGTCGCCAACTCGTAGCCCTGCCTGACTCGCGTTGGTTCCAGGAAACACCTCCGTTATCAAAAACCCCTGAGTCCCGGGTACATGCAGTACCTCCGCAATCTCAGGGGTCAACACCTCCGTGCGCACCCCAAGCCAGGCGTGTGGAAGCTCAAAATCGTTGTTGGATGTCTCCGGTTTCTCCATACGCAGCACGCTTAGGCAGCTTTGGTTCTGTCGCAGATAGGCAACCACCAATCGCCCCTGCTGCTTATCTGCCTTCACCACCTGTTCCAACGCTGCTAAATTGGGAGTCGGCTTCCCATCCACCGCCCGAATCACATCTCCTACCGCAAGCTTTGGCTGCGAGTTATCTGCCGGGTACCCAGGGCGAATACCCGTCACCATCAACCCGTTCGTGTCCGGTAGATGGTTAAGTAAAGCCATCATGGGGGTAATGGAGCGAACGGTAAGCCCTAAATCCGCTACCTCGCTCTCATGGCCCAAATAGGGCTGCATCGGCGCCACAACCGTATGGAGCGTAAGCACCTTGCCCTGCCGCAACACCTGTAAGCTCACCCGCGTACCGGGTTTTATGGCCGTTACCTGCTGATAAAGCAGCGGTACTTGCTCCAAGAATCGAATGTTGGTGGGCATTCCATTAATGCTTAACAACACATCCCCCGGCTTTAATCCAGCCTCTGCTGCCGGCGATTTCGGAATAACGGCGGCAACTAATGTGCCCGTCTTACGGCCTAACTTATCTACCGGCAACGGCTCAAATCCCAAGTACCCACGGACTACTTTCCCGTGCGTAAGCACCTGCTCGAATACCCGCCGTACAAGATTGGAAGGGATTGCAAAACCAACACCGTTACCGCCTAACTCATTGATCCCCACAACCTCGCCTTGCATATTCACCAAAGGCCCACCGGAATTCCCTGGCAAAATGAGGGCATCATGCTGAATCCATCGTGTTAAAAGCCCGGTTTGCTGCCCGCTATCCAACTCAACCTGCTCGATACGATTGCCGGTAAAATCCGTGAATACACGCTGCGTGTTAGAGACGATCCCTAAGGTCATCGAAGAGGACAGCATCAATGGGTTGCCCATGGCCAGCACAAAATCGCCCACATGCAGATCATCCGAATTTCCTAAAACGGCATAATGCAGCGGTGCCTTCGGGTTGGCTCTCTGGTTAAGGTTCAACTTCAAGATGCTGATGTCGGTAAGTGGGTCATCATAGATATCCTTTGCCTCTATCCGTTCCCCATCGGTAAGGGTGCATTCGATATAGGTCGTATGCCCGGCCACGTGGTAGTTGGTAATAACATAGCCGTCTGGGCTGATGATAACCCCGCTGCCTCCTGCCAGATCGCGCTGCGCCCGCCCGCTATCGTAATAGCGATAGACAACAAGGATATTCACCAAGGCAGGATACACGCGCGCCCTGGCAAACGCGATCTCCCTGTGCAGCGTGTCTATGAGTTCCACCTTGTGACGCACCACCGGCGCAGAAGTCCCTCGCCTCACCGGGCGTGCATCGCTATAGGCGCTTCCATAGCCTAATAGCAAGCCACCCAAAATGAACCCGATAAGATACCGCTTCATCGCCCCTTCCCCTCTCTCCAGATGAACCGCACTCCTACGCCGCTTCTACCAAAGGAGCAAGGGCCTGATAGCATCGCCGCACTACGTCATCCACCTTCTCCAAAGGGAAGTCTTTAGTCCCTACAATCTCAAGCGTAAGGTACTTCAGATCGGGCTTTTTTTTTGAACGCCGCGATAATCGCCGGTAAATTCATCGCCCCTCCGCCGGGTATCTGGTCTTCCACCGAGCCGATCGGCTTCTCACGTCCTTTCGTGTCGCGAATGCGGGCTGTACAAAGGTAGGGTAATAGCGAGGGAATCGTCTCCTCAGGGTT
>NZ_DATGLN010000217.1:0-16334 GCF_035294165.1 Chthonomonas sp. | reverse complement strand
ATTTGCCATAGTCCCTCTAAAACACTCCTTCGATTCGCCTCAGATACGTCGTCGCTTTGGAGGACGGCACCCGTTATGAGGCAGTGGGGTAACGTCTTTAATTAAAGTGATTTCAAGCCCAGCAGCCATTAAGGAACGGATAGCCGTCTCACGGCCCGGCCCCGGCCCTTTCACATAAACTTCCACCTGCCGCATTCCATGTTCCATAGCGGCACGTGCAGCCCGCTCCGCGGCCACTTGGGCAGCGAAAGGAGTTCCTTTGCGGGTGCCTTTAAAACCCACCGTGCCGGCGCTCGCCCAGGAAACGGTGTTGCCTTGCATATCGGTCAGCGTGACCAACGTGTTATTAAAAGTGGCCTGGATGTGGGCGATTCCCTGAACGACATTCTTCTTCTCTTTCGCTCGTGCACGCCCACTTCGTGTAGCCGTCTGCTTATTTGCCATACAAAGTCGCTCCTACTTCTTCGCCTTTTTCTTACCGGCAACCGTGCGCCGTTTTCCTTTGCGGGTACGGGCATTGGTTTTGGTACGCTGGCCGCGCACCGGAAGCCCCCGCCGATGGCGCAGGCCTCGATAACACTGTATCTCCATCAATCGCCGGATGTTCAACTGAACCTCACGCCGAAGGTCGCCCTCCACCCGATATTCTCGCTCGATGATCTCGCGTAGGCGCCCAAGCTCGGCCTCGGTAAGGTCACGAACACGACGCGATGGGTCGATTCCTGCCTGCGCCACGATCTTCTTCGCGCTCGGCAAACCGATCCCGTAAATATAAGGCAGCGCATATTCGATTCGTTTATCGCGTGGCAAATCCACGCCCGCAATACGTGCCAAGCTACTCCTCCTCGGACGGACCGGTTCCTACCCGATCACTAACCCTGACGCTGTTTATGTTTCGGATTAACACAGATAACGCGAACCACTCCTTCGCGTTTGATGACTTTACACTTGTTACATATCTTTTTGACAGACGCGCGTACTTTCATACGCTTACCTCCTTCTGGAGTTTGAGCGTTAAAGTATACCCCAAAACATAAGAAAAATGTGTTGTTGTACGCGCTCTTTCGCGAAAAAAGCTCTAGGGCCTCTATTTCCAGCGGTGTGTTATGCGGCCACGTTCCAGATCGTAGGGCGATAGCTCCACCAAAACCCTATCCCCTGGCAAAATGCGTATCTCATTGCGGCGCATTCGACCGGAGATATAGGCTAAGATGTAGCGTTTCTGCTCGCCTACAGGTATCTCCACGCGGAACATGGCGTTGGGTAGCACCTCCGTTACTACACCCTCGACTTTAATGCCCTCTTCTTTGGTCGTCTCCGGCGTCGGTTTCCGCGCCCCTCCGGACGACACATGCCCACCGGTGGGGCGTCCGCCGCCTCCCTTAGAGCTTTTCGATGTTCCTTTTTTTCTAGGTGTCTGCATGCATTCTCCAGTCCACAGAGAATTAGCCCTGTGTCAGTATCTCTGCCCCATGGGGCACGATCGCTACCGTGTGTTCAAAATGAGCCGATAGCTTTCCATCCGCTGTCACCACCGTCCACCCATCGTCAAGGGTGCGTATTTCTTTACGCCCCATGTTTACCATCGGCTCAATGGCAAACGTCATTCCACACTCCAGACGTAAGCCCGTTCCAGGTCGCCCATAGTTAGGCACATCTATTTCCGACTCGTGCATGCGCAGCCCCACACCGTGTCCGTGCAGCTCGCGCACCACAGAATAGCCGTGTGCTTCGACGAACTTTTGTATCGCATGCCCGACGTCTCCAATCCGATTTCCCGGCCTGGCCTTCTCAATCCCTTTGTAGAGCGCCTCCTCCGTAACCTTTAACAACCTATCGGCCTGAGGGGTTAAAGGGCCAACCCCAAACGTGTAGGCGGTGTCGGCAATATATCCGTTCAACTCAACACAACAGTCTATGGTTACGATATCTCCGGCTTTCAGCACTCTGCTGCCGGGGATGGCGTGCACGATCTCTTCGTTCACCGAAATGCACGTCCACGCCGGATAAGGAGGATGCCCTGGCGGAGCATAGCCCAAACAAGGAGAGCGCCCACCCTGCTCAGTGATGATACGAATCGCGATCTCTTCGAGTTCTCCTGTGGTCATCCCCGGCTCGGCCACCTCGCGTACCGCATCAATCACCTTCCGCGCCAATCTCCCTGCAGCACGTATGCGTTCGATCTCCTCCGGTGTTTTTAAGCGTATCATCGCATCTCCTTGCCGGCCTCACCGCGCAATCGGTTCAACAGGGCCAGCACCCGTTCAAATACAACGTCGGGGTCGGCGTTGGCATCTACACTATAGAGCACCCCTTTATTCCGATAATAGTCTATAAGCGGGGCCGTCTTCTCTTTATAGGCCTCAAGACGGCGTTGTACCACTTCAGGCCGATCATCTTCCCGTATCACAAGTGGCGCACCACAAAGGTCGCAATGTCCGGGCCGACGCGGCGGGTTCGTTTCAAGGTTGTAGGTCGAACCATCGTTTGGGCACTCGCGTCGTCCACTCAAACGGCGTATCAGCAGCTCTTGTGGTGCCTCGAAATCTAAAACCGCCGTCAGCCGGCGCCGTTGTTGCTCGAGCAGTTGCGTAAGGGCTTCCGCCTGGGCCACCGTACGCGGAAACCCATCGAGCAGAAAACCGTTGGCGCAGTCCGCCTCTGTGATGCGCTCCTCTATGGCGCGAATAACCACATCGTCGGGCACATACTCTCCCTTTTCAATGTGGTATTTCTGGATCTCTTTGCCTAGAGGTGTTCCTTTGGCAATGGCTTCACGAAACATCGCCCCGGTAGAGATGGCGGGAATGCCAAAATACTGGGAAATGCGCGCCCCCTGTGTTCCTTTGCCGACGCCAGGAGGCCCCAAGAGCACAATAATCATCCTCTACCGCACCTTTGAGGGTACGCCTGAACATAACGTCCCGTTCCCACTGGTGGTGAAGCCGCAAGCACAGATTCCTTCTCCTACTTAGCGCTGCTCTTGATGAAACCTTCGTAGTTGCGAAGCAGAAGCTGCGCCTCGATGGCCTGCAGCGTCTCAATGGCTACCCCAACGACGATGAGAAGGGAAGTCCCTCCAATAAGGGAGAAGGAGTAGAAGTGGGTAATAATCGGCACAAGATAGGGCAACAGCGCGATAACGGCCAGGAAGACAGCCCCTGCCAACGTGATTCGCGATACGACTCCATCCAGATACTCGAACGTTGGTTTACCGGGGCGAATGCCGGGAATATAGCTTCCATACTTCTTCAGGTTTTCGGCCATGTCCTCCACGTTCAACACGATGGCCGTGTAGAAATAGGTGAAGAAAATGGTTAAAAGCGCATAGAAAACGGCCGCTATCCAGCTTGCTCCGGGGCTGAGCTTGTTGGCAATGGGTGTAAGCCAGTCGGCGAAATGATAGAAAAGCCCTAAGAAGCCCGTTGTATTGTGCGAAAGCAGCGCCTTCAGTGAACTGGCCAAGGTTGCCGGCAGCAACAACAGCGAGATGGCGAAGATGATGGGCATTACCCCCGCCGTGTTGACCTTGATTGGCAGGTAGGCGCCGCCTCCGGCCTGTATTTGGCGCATACCGATAACGCGCTTGTTATGTTGTATGGGGATTCGGCGCGTCCCCTGAACCAAGTACACGACCCCGAGCACGGTGAGGTAAAAAAGCGCAAGAAGCAGCAACAAATTGAACCAGGAGGCGGTTCCGCTCTCGATCTCTTGAACCATATTGCTCACCTGCTGAGGCAGGTTCAACAAAATTCCGGCAAAGATGACCAGAGACACGCCGTTGCCGACGCCTTTTTCGGTTACCTGCTCGCCCAACCACAGCAGGAACATAGAGCCGGCCACCATGGCGGTTATCGCCAAAAAGCTCTCCGGCGAGAACAGCCCGATGTTGATGCCAAAGGATTTAAAGAGAACGATCACCCCAAAGGCCTGCAGAATGGAGAGGACAATGGTAGTCCATCGGGTATACCTGGCGATCTGTTTTCTACCGGCTTCGCCCTCTTTCTGCAGTGCATCGAGCGCAGGAAAGGCCACGGTAAGCATCTGAAAAAGGATGGAGGCATTAATGTAGGGTGTAATACCCATCGCAAAAACCGAGCCACGACGCAGAGAGCCTCCGGTAAAGATGTTAATAAGGTTAAAGACGTTGCTGGCGGCGCCGTTGCCCGCAAAACCGTTTGCAGCGTTGCGTAAGTCTATGCCGGGGATGGGAATGAACGCCCCAAAGGCATAGATAAGAAACATCAGCATTAAGAAGCGGATACGGCGCCTTAGTTCCGGTATTTCCCAAGCTCTCTGCAGTGCCTCGATCATAACATTACCTCGCTAATGGCGGCAAAACCTCAACCGTGCCTCCGGCCGCCTCAATGGCTTTTTTGGCGCGCTCGCTGAACTGGTGAGCACGCACGGTGAGTTTTTTAGTTAGATTGCCCTCACCGAGAATCTTGAGGCCATCGTGCAGCTCCCGCACAAACCCGAGCTGCATCAAGACCTCCGGGGTCACTTCGGCCCCATCGGAGAAGTGCTCTTCTAGTATATATAGATTTACGACAGAATAGAGTTTTTTATTCACCGGCTTGAAACCGCGTTTTTGTGGCAACCGCCGATGTAACGGGGTCTGCCCACCCTCGAAATTAGGCTTGATCTGGTCACGGGCTTTGTTTCCCTTTGTCCCACGTCCGCAGGTCTTTCCGTGCCCGGAACCGATTCCGCGACCGAGCCGCTTTCGCCGATGAGTGGCTCCTTCTGCCGGCGCGAGTGTATGTAATCCGATAGCCATCGTTACTTCCCTGTTGCTCCTTCTTTATTATTTACCGTCTCCACCGTCACCAGGTGAACAACCTTGTTGATCATCCCACGAATTGCCGGTGTGTCGGCCTTTTCTACGGTCTGATGAAGATGGCGCAGCCCCAAGGCCCGCAACGTCAACCCCTGCGATTTTTCATAGCCGATGGGACTACGTCGCAGGGTAATGCGCAGTTTACTGCTCTTCATTTGCCGCGCTCTCCTCCTCAGCAGGCGCTGCCCATGGCATAAGGGTGTGCAACGAGGTCTCTCGCATAGCAGCCACTTCATCGGGGCGTTTCATCTGCTTCAACGCTTTCATCGTAGCCCAACAGATGTTGATGGCATTAGACGAACCGAGCGATTTGGCCAGGGCGTTACGCACCCCCGCCAGCTCCAGAATAACGCGTATGCTGCTGCCGGCCACAATTCCTGTACCATCGGAGGCCGGCTTAAGCAACACCTCGGCAGCTCCTTCTTTTACGACGATCTCGTGTGGCAAGGTGTGGTTTACAATGGGCACGTAGATAATGTTTTTCTTGGCGGCCTCCACTCCCTTACGAATCGCATCGGGGATGGCACGCGCTTTCCCCAAACCGGCCCCTACATGCCCGTTGCCGTCACCAACAACCACCAAGGCGCTCCAGCTTAGGGTGCGTCCCCCTTTCTTGGTTTTTTGGCACTTGTTGGTGCGGACGACGCGCTCCTCTAAACTCAGCTTGTCAGGGTCTATCTTTGTGGTTAACACGGATATCCTCTCCTAAAATCTAAGCCCGCCTTCTCGCGCAGCCTCGGCTAAGGCGCGAACACGGCCATGATATTTGTATCCACCTCTATCGAAAACCACTGTGGTGATGCCTTTTTCCAGCGCACGCTCGGCCAACAGCTTCCCTACCGCCTTGGCGGCCTCCACGTTACCCCCCGTTTTGAGGGTTGAGCGCAGTGCCTTGTCTACCGTAGAGGCATAGACCAGCGTATGGCCTACGCTATCGTCAATCAACTGAGCGTAAATGTGCTGTAGGCTACGGGATACGTTGAGCCGAGGACGCTCCGCCGTACCGAATATCTTCGCCCGAACCCGCCGATGGCGGCGCTTTCTTAGGCTCTCTTTCAAATCAGGTCGCATTCTCTTCTCCCGCGTCGGATTTCCGACCCGACGCTCTTCATGGTGTGTCTCTCTGAAGGCCTACTAGGCCCAAAACGCCACAGCAAGGCGCAGTCCGTTATTATACTCCAAATGCGCCTACTTTTTCCCTTTGGCGCCTCGCTTGCCGGACTTGCCCTGTTTAAGGCGAATCACCTCGCCTTTGTAGCGAATGCCTTTCCCTTTGTAAGGCTCCGGCTTGCGCAGGCTGCGTATCTCTGCTGCCGTCTGGCCTACGCGCTCCTTGTCTATACCGCTTACCACGATCACAGGGTTGCGCGTTTGGGGGTCGGTAGTAACACTGAAATCAATCCCCTCGCGCGGCAGCACCTCAATCGCGTGGGAATAGCCCACATTCAGTTGCAGCACCTTGCCCTGCATCGCAGCGCGAAAACCAACGCCTTGTATCTCAAGCTGCTTCTCAAACCCCTTCGTTACGCCCTCCACCATGTTGGCTACAAGGGTGCGGCTTAGCCCGTGGAGTGCGCGGAAGTTCTCGCTGCGGTCGGTGCCTCTCCCCTCATCATCGGCCGGGCGCTCCACACGCACGGTGTTGCCCTCTTGCACCACCTTTATGGCAGGATGAAGCGCTTTTTGGAGGGTTCCTTTCGGACCTTTTACGGTAACCACTCCCTGCGCATCTTGTGTAACGCTGACTCCGGCAGGCAGCACAATAGGTCGTTTACCGATTCGTGACATCGCTTCAACTCCTTCTTAGTACACGTAGCAAATAACTTCGCCACCGACACCGCGGCGACGCGCTTCTCTATCGGTCATCACACCATGCGATGTGGAGATAATCGCTATCCCCAAGCCGCGCAAAACACGCGGCACCTCGTCCTTCTTGCAGTAGACCCGACGCCCGGGTTTGCTAACTCGCTTCAGGTTGGTGATGATCTTCTCACGGCGTGGGCCATACTTTAGATAGACTCTGATCTTGTTTTGAGGCGTCTGTTCGATCACCTCATACCCCTTAATGAAGCCCTCTTCATGCAGAATGCGCACGATCTCCTGCTTCAAACGCGAAGCCGAAATCTCCACACTCTCGTGTTCGGCCTTGTTGGCATTGCGAATCCGAGTTAACAGATCGGCGATAGGGTCGGTTGTATAAGCCATGGTCTCCTCCTACCAACTCGCCTTTCGGATTCCGGGAATCTCCCCGCGCAGCGCCCTCTCTCGCAAACAGATGCGGCACAGTCCGAACTTGCGAAAAACCGCTCGGGCCCTGCCACAAATGCTGCAGCGAGTGTAGGCACGCACGGCGAACTTCGGCTTTCTCTTCGCCTTTTCAATCAACGCTTTCTTTGCCATTTTTGCTCCTTCTATCTAGGTTTTCAGGGCGAACACCGCGCCCTTGTCACAAAGTATCGCTACTCTGTGCCAAGAATCTGCAAGGTCTCCCTTGCCTCGCGCTCCTTCTTGTGGTTCGCGATGCGGATCGGGCTAGAAGCTCCAGCCCGATCCTTTCTACTACTTTCTAACCGGCGTGTGCCGCCTCCTGTTTATGTTTCGCTATGATAGCTTGTGCGATATGCACCGGTACCTCCTCATAGTGCGAAAACGAGGTCGAGAAGGTGCCATGCCCTCGGGTTATCGAACGAAGGTCTATGGCATAACGTAACATCTCCGCCTGAGGCACCTGCGCCCGAAGCAACATACGCCCATTACCTAGGCTTTCGTTGCCCAAAATCCGGCCTCTGCGCGTAGAGAGATCGCTCATCACATCGCCCATCATCTCGTTGGGCACGATCACCTCCACATTGAGGATAGGCTCGAGCAGCACCGGATTGGCCTTTGGGGCCACATTGTTGAACGCCAAAATACCGGCCATAATGAAGGCGGCCTCCGACGAGTCTACCTCATGATACGAGCCGTCGTAGCAGGTCACCTTAAAATCTACCACAGGATAGCCGGCCAGCACTCCCGTTTCGGCCGCCTGTCGAATTCCCTTCTCCACAGCCGGAATAAACTGGCGCGGTATCACGCCACCTACAATGGCATCCACAAACTCGATGCCACCGCCCGGGTTGGGTTCAAGCCGTATCCAGCAATCCCCATACTGGCCACGACCTCCCGTCTGTTTCTTATGTTTGCCCTGCCCTTCCGCTTTGGCCTTGATGGTCTCCCGATAGGGCACCTTGCGTTCCACGATCTCCACATTGGCACCGAACTTCTTGAGCCGCTCCACCACGATCGCCAAGTGCGTCTCACCGGCACCGGCGATCACCGTTTGACCGGTTTCGGGGTCACGATAGTAGCGGAATGCCGGGTCGGCCACCGCCACCCGTTGGAGCGCCGGCCCCATTTTATCTTCATCTACCTTCGACTTAGCCACTATTGCTTGCTCAAACACCGGCTCCGGAAACGGCGTATGATCAAGCACAATCGGCTTTGCCGGGTCGCACAGGGTATCTCCGGTGCGCGTATCGGCGAGCTTGGCCGTCACCCCGATATCTCCGGCTTTTATCTCCGACGTCGGCTCCTGGTTTTTGCCACGGACGAAATAGAGCTGCCCAACCCGCTCCTCCTTACCTCGGTTGGCATTCAGCACGGTGCTGCCCATTTTGATGACGCCCGACTTCACGCGGAAATAGCTCAGAGTCCCCAAAAATGGGTCGGCAATGGTTTTAAACACCAGCGCGGCCAGCGGCGCATTTTCGGACGCTTCGCGTACCTCCTCTGCACCGGTTTGCGGGTTCTTACCGTGCACGGCTCCGAATTCCAGCGGGTTCGGAAACTCATGCACGATGATATCGAGCAGATCGGTCATTCCTATGTCTTTCAAGGCCGAGCCACACAGCACAGGCACCACTTTCCCGTCGTCAATTCCCTCATGAAGGCCACGCACTACCTCATCGTGGGTCAGTTCCTCGCCGCTTAAAAACTTTTCAATCAGTTCGTCATCTCCCTCAGCTGCCGATTCGACGAGCAACTCACGGTATCGGGCGGCCTCTTCTTTATACTCCTCAGGTATCTCCGCACAGGTCACCTCTTTACCGCTACCGATGAAGGCCTTCATCTCCACAAGGTCAATAACCCCTTGAAAAGAGGTTGCGCTTCCTATTGGCAGTTGCAAAGGCGCGATGGTGTTGCCGTAGCGTTGGCGCAGTGCTGTTACCACCGCTTGGTAGTCGGCATTCTCCCGATCCATTTTGTTCACAAACACGGCACGCGGCAGGTTGCGGTTTGCCGCCATCTCCCAGGCGATCTCGAAGCCGACCTCCGGCGCTCCTTGTGCCGGTGTTACCAGGATCGCCGCCTCCACCACATCGAGCGCACTCCCGACCTCACCGACAAAATCGAGATAGCCCGGTGCGTCCACAAAATTGATCTTGGTGCCGTGCCACTCGCAGGGTGCCAGTGCGATATTGATGCTGATATGTCGCCTCTGCTCTTCCGGATCGAAATCGCACGTGGCCGTGCCATCGTCTACACGTCCAAGCCTCTCTATGGCTCCGGTAGTATAGAGCAGAGCCTCCGCCAGCGACGTCTTACCACTCCCCTGATGACCAAACAAACCCACATTACGTATTGCCTCGATGCTGTAGCTCTTCATGGACAGATCTCCACCAAAGATTAGGATATTGACAGGCTAATGGAAACCATCATCAGCCTTTGGGAGATGTCCTTCCGAAAACGCTGAACGCGCGGCCTTTCATCTCCCGGGTATGCTTGCAAGGGAGATATTTATGCATCTCAAGGCAAATTCCTGCCTTTGTTCTCACATTGGCATCTGCATCATGGGGCACGACACCTTTTAGCGCGAGCGGAACGGCATGCCGAGTTCTCTGAGCAGCGCTCTTGCCTCCTCATCGGTGCGAGCGGTCGTACAGATGATCACATCCATACCGCGCACCTTATCTATCTTATCGTAATCTATTTCCGGAAAGACCAACTGCTCTTTAATCCCTATGGCAAAGTTGCCACGCCCATCGAACGAGTTGGGCGAGACCCCCTGAAAGTCCCGAATGCGAGGCAAGGCCACATTCACCAGGCGATCCAAAAACTCGTACATTCTATCGCCGCGAAGGGTTACCTTACAGCCGACTTTGGCGCCCGCACGTATCTTGAAGTTCGCGATGGATTTGCGTGCCAATGTAACCACCGGCTTCTGCCCGGAAATTGTGGCCATATCGCGCACTGCCCCATCTAGCTCAGAGGCATACTGCCCACTCGTTTGGCCGGCGCGTCCTACGCCCATATTGATCACGATCTTTTCGAGCTTCGGCACCTGCATCACATTACGGTAGCCGAACGCCTTCATCAGGGCCGGCACCACCTCTTTACGATAGCGTTCTTTCAATCGAGCCATTCTCTTACCTCTCTTGACCGATTTCCGACCGGTCTGTGCTTATTTTTACCCGATCTCTTTCCCACAATCGGGATGTTTGCAAACACGATATTTTCTTCGTGCCGGCTTGGCCTCACCCTCTCGGTAGGCGTAGCCCACACGTGTGGGCCGATTGCAGTTCGGGCACACCAGCATGACCTTAGAGGCATAGAGCGGGGCCTCCTCTTCGATACGGCCACCGGGGATAACGCGGGCCGGATCGTTCGGGTCGGCCCCCCGTCGCACACGCTCTTTGCGGTGTCGGGTAATAATGTTTACGCCCTTTACCTTCACCTTATTCAACTTCGGAAAGGCCTGAATCACCTCACCACGGCGGCCTTTATCTTTGCCGGAGATCACCTCTACGGTGTCGCCTTTCTTAATGCGCAACTTAACCGGTTTTTCGGGTATTGCGCGCTTCAGCTTTTCCATCTTTAAAGCACCTCCGGCGCCAACGAGATGATCTTCATGAAGTCACGATCACGCAGCTCCCGTGCCACAGGGCCGAAGATTCGCGTTCCTCGTGGCTCGAGATTGTTTTGGATGACCACCGCCGCGTTATCATCAAATCGCAACACAGAGCCGTCGGGGCGACGTATGGGCTGTTTGGTGCGCACGACCACGCATTTCACCACGTCGCTCTTTTTCACGGCCTGGTTGGGCGTTGCCGATTTTACCACGCCCACAATGATGTCGCCCACATGGGCATAGCGTGCGTTAGAACCTTTTAATACACGCACACACATTATCTCACGCGCCCCAGAGTTATCGGCGCATTTTAGTCGCGTATATGGCTGTATCATGGTTACTTCGCCCTCTCTAGAATGCGCACGACCCGCCAACATTTCTCTTTCGAGAGCGGGCGTGTCTCCATAATCTCCACGATATCGCCCTCATTGCAGGAATTCTCTTCATCGTGCGCTTTAAATTTGGTGGTTTTGCGAACGATTTTTCCGTAAAGGGGGTGGCGCACACGGCGTTCCACAGCCACCACCACCGTTTTATCCATTTTGTTGCTTACAACCTTCCCTTGGCGCACCTTGCGCCGTCCTCTCTGGGGCGGCGCCGTAGGCTGCTGCATCTGCTCGTCTGCCATTTTACTTCTTTCCCTCCCGTTCGCGTGCAAGCTCACGCTCGCGCAGAATGGTTAGTGCTCGTGCAATTTGGCGGCGCGCTTTGCGGATGGCCGCCGTGTCTTTCAGTTGATGCAGTGCGTTCTGACGCCGCATATCGTAGAGTGCAGCCCTATTTGCTGCTATCTCCTTGCGTAAGTCCTCGTCACTCATCTCGCGCAGTTGGCGGCGTATCTCCTTCAGCTTTAACTCAGCCATTGTTCGCCTCCTCTGCAGCGGTTGCGGCTACCTCACCGGCGCTCTGCCCTGAGGTTTTAGCCTGTTCCTGGTCTATTCGTCGCACAAACTTCACGTCAAT
The DNA here is from genome assembly GCF_035294165.1 of Chthonomonas sp. GTDB lineage: Bacteria > Armatimonadota > Chthonomonadetes > Chthonomonadales > Chthonomonadaceae > Chthonomonas. The sequence continues at coordinate 4,644 of NZ_DATGLN010000217.1, read as the reverse complement.
CGGCAACTTATGTGAGGCCAGACGCATGGCCTCTTTAGCCACCTCTTCAGGCACGCCCCCCATCTCAAAGAGGATACGTCCCGGCTTTACCACGGCGACCCATCCTTCAGGGGCTCCCTTTCCGGAACCCATGCGGGTCTCGGCCGGTTTTTTGGTAAAAGGCTTATCCGGAAAGACGCGGATCCAGATTTTGCCTTGACGCCTTATGTAGCGGTTCATGGCGATACGGGCGGCCTCAATTTGGTTGGCCGTCAGCCAGCACGGCTCCAGCGCCTGCAGCCCATACTCTCCAAAGGCCACCGTATTGCCTCGTGTGGCCTTTCCGGCCATAGTGCCCCGCTGTTGCTTGCGGTATTTTGTGCGTTTTGGCATCAACATTGTTTATTTCTCCTCCATAAGGCGGCGCAGTGCTTCCTTAGCGGAAGCCTGCGCCGCCGTAAGGCTTTTCGCCTAGGATCGTTTTTAAGAGCCGTTAGAAGCGGCCGGTCGCGGGCGAGAGCCTCGCCGTCCAGTTCGCCGAGAGCGTCCACCGCGGGCGCCACCGCGCTCAGCACGCTCCGCCGAACGCCCTTCATAGCGAGCTTGGCGCGTGGGCGGAAGCTCCGACTGGCGTGGTTGGCCTGGCAGAACATCGCCTTTATATATCCAAACCTTCACGCCGATGTTCCCATAGGTCGTGGGAGCTTCGGCAAACCCGTAGTCTATGTCGGCGCGCAGCGTTTGAAGAGGAATTTTTCCTTGCCGGTCCTGCTCGCGTCGGGCCATTTCGGCCCCGGCCAGTCGCCCCGAGCACATCACTCGTATGCCCTTGGCTCCCAATTTCACCGCGCGCAATACGGCCTGACGCATAGCCCGCTTGTAGGCGATGCGTTTGGATATCTGCATCGCGATGGATTCGGCTACCAGTTGTGCGTCGAGATCGGCGTGAGGTATTTCCTGCACGCTGATCGGCAACAGCGGCTTCTTGATGACTTTTTCAAGCGCTGCACGCAGATCCTCTGCACCCTTCCCGCTCTTGCCGATGATCACGCCGGGTTTTGCCGTGTGCAGTGTTATCTTTATGCGATTGCCTGCCCGTTCGATCTCCACACGTGATACCGCTGCGTTTGGCAAGTGCTCTTTTACGTAGCGGCGGATGAGGTAGTCCTCATAAACCGCCTCGGCGAAGCCGCGCTTCGGCAGGTACCACTTGCTATCCGGCTCTCGAATAACACCGATACGAAACCCGATGGGGTGAACCTTTTGTCCCAAGTTCTCTTCCCTTCTCGCAGAATCAGCTTTCTTCTTTGTTGTTAGCTTCAGACGATGCCGACTCGCCTCCGGCAGTCGGCTCTCCTACCACCTCTTCACCAGCGGTTCCCACCTCGCCCTGTGGCTCCTCCACGATAGGCGCCTCCTCCGGCTCCTCTTGGATGGTCTCAGCGGCTAGAGCCTCCGTGGCTGCAGGAGCCGGTGTGGGTGTTGCTTCGGCCGCCTTTGTGGCACGCGCTGCCCTTGCGGCCTCTGCACGCGAGCGAGTGGCTCGGCGAACTCGCCTCGGCTTCGGCTCGCCCTCCTCCACCACAATCGTGATGTGGCTGGTGCGATGCAGGATGCGATAGACCCGCCCCTGCGCCCGAGGATGGATGCGTTTAATGCGCGGCCCCTCATCTACGCGGGCCGACACCACCTTCAGGCGTTCTGCATCCAGCGAGTGGTTGTTCACGGCGTTCGCCACCGCCGAAGTTAATACGCGGTGGATAAAACCGGCCGCCCTGTTCGGCACAAAGTTCAAAAAGGCCAGCGCTTCTTGCACGTAGAGGCCGCGAATCTCATCTATAACCAGGCGCGCTTTGCGCGGTGGCACGCGAACGAACTTGGCCACCGCCATGGCCTGATTCTTTGCCACCCTTCTTGGCTGGTTTTTTTTGCGGTTTTCCCGGTGCGTTTTGGGTCGCTCCAGGATATCCGCATCCTTATCTTCCGCCATTTTTCGCTATCCTTCCCGTCACTTAATACCCGTACGTCGTTCTACTTGTTGTCCGGCATGGCCTCGAAAGGTGCGGGTTGGGGCAAACTCGCCGAGCTTATGGCCTACCATGTTTTCGGTTACAAAGATGGGAACGTGTTTACGCCCATCGTGCACCAAGAAAGTATGCCCGATAAACTCGGGAAAGATGGTGGAACGCCGCGACCAGGTTTTAATAGCCCGTTTCTCCCCGCGTGCGTTCATCGCCCGCACCTTTTCCAAAAGCTTCGGGTCGGCATAAGGCCCTTTTTTCAAAGAACGTCCCATATCGCTCCTCCTTTACTTTTGGTCGCGTCGGCGTACGATGTACTTATCGGTCGCCTTATTCCGCCGTGTTTTTCGTCCCAAAGCCGGTTTGCCCCAAGGAGAGGCCGGCCCCTTCTTACGCCCAATCGGGCTTTGCGCTTCGCCACCACCGTGCGGGTGATCCCGCGGGGTCATGGCCACCCCGCGCACGTGGCCCCTTCGGCCTCGCCAGCGAGTAGCCCCTGCCTTGCCCAACGAAATGTTCTCATGCTCGGGGTTACCCACCTGCCCCACAGTGGCACGGCAGTCAAGCCGAATGAGTCGTGTTTCTCCGGAAGGCAGACGCACTTGGGCGTACTTGCCCTCTTTTGCCATCAGTTGCGCCCCCGTTCCGGCCGAGCGCACCAACTGGCCCCCCCGGCCTGGGTAAAGCTCAATATTGTGAATGGTGGTTCCAACGGGAATAGCCCGCAAGGGCAACGCATTGCCCGGACGAATATCGGCCGTATCGCTCGAAATAACCGTATCTCCCTCTTTTAACCCGAGAGGAGTGAGGATGTAGCGTTTTTCGCCATCCTCATATTCAACCAGCGAGATACGACACGTGCGATTCGGGTCGTACTCGATGGTCAGCACCTTCCCTGGCACATCGAGCTTATCTCGCTTAAAATCAATAATGCGATACATCCGTTTATTGCCGCCACCACGAAATCGAGCGGTAATGCGCCCTTTGTTATTGCGCCCGCCACTTTTCTTAAGCGGCTCGAGAAGCGGCTTATACGGCTCAACGGGTTGGTTCTTTCCCTCGGCCCGCGTCAGCTCTGAATAGGTTGGCGTTGCCCGCCATCGTCTTCCCGGCGTTATTGGTTTATGCTTACGAATGGGCATCTTTCTCTCTCATTCTCAAGAATTAGACCCCCTCAAACAGCGTGAGAGGACGATCCGTCGTTACAATAGCCTTTTTCCATGTCGGGCTATAGCCCGGCTTGCCTCCGCGCACCAGTGCACGGCGCTTTTTGCCTTTAACCCGCATGGTGTTTACGGAGAGCACCTTCACCCCCTGGTGTGCATAGATGGTTTGAATAGCCCAAGCGATCTCGAATTTATTGGCATCGAGCCGCACTCGAAAGTGGTACTTATTAAGCCCAGCCTGTGCGTTGGTCTTCTCGGTCAAGAGAGGACGCTCAATAATCTCATGTGGGTCTCTCATGCTGCCGCCACCTCCTCTTTACTCTCCTCCGGCGCCCAAACCGCCGCAATTTTTTCTACCGCATCGGCTACCAACACGATCTTGTGAGCTACCATCACATCGCGAACCGAAAAGTTAGGTGCGTAGCGCAACGTTACCGTCGGCAGGTTGCGCGTGCTCAGCAGAACCGTTTTATCGTACTCCGGCAGTATGATAAGCACACGTCGTTCCGACTGAAGCCCAAGCGCCGCCAGAAGGGCTGTTGCCTGTTTCGTTTTGATGGCATCGAAGGCCAACTTCTCCAGCCCTATCACCGCACCATTGCGCACCTTAGCCGAAAGCGCCGAGCGCATGGCGCTACGCCGCATTTTCACCGGCAAATCCTTGCGGTAGTCGCGCGGGTGTGGACCGAAAACGACGCCTCCACCGCGCCAGTGGGGGGCGCGAATAGAGCCTTGGCGTGCCCGACCGGTTCCCTTTTGCCGCCAGGGTTTCCTTCCACCTCCACGCACCTCAGAGCGTTGCTTCGTATCATGGGTGCCTAGGCGTTGGTTGGCCTCCTCGGCCACAACCACCTGATGCACCAACGCGGCCCGAAACTCCACATCGAATATCGAATCGGGGAGAGATAGAGAACCTACCTCTTTACCTTCCATATTGTATAAGGGTACTGATGCCATCTCTTTACTCTCCCTTCCTATCGGATCGGCAAGCGCTGGATGCGGACAAGCTCTCCTTCCGCACCCGGCACCGCGCCTTTAATGAAAATGAGATTTCTATCCACATCCACGCGTACAACCTGCAGTCCGCGCACCGTCACCTGTTTAGCTCCCATATGTCCCGGCTTCCTGGTTCCTTTGAAGGTACGAGCCGCATCGGTCGCCCCACTCGACTGCGGTTTTCGGTGGATCATCGAACCGTGGGTCATATCGGCTCCATGAAAATGGAAGCGCTTCACAACCCCTTGAAAACCTTTTCCCTTTGAGATGCCGGTAACCTTCACCCGCATGCCGGGGCGAAAGATGTCGCACCGGATGCTATCGCCCACCTTGTACTCGCTGATATCGTCCGTTCGTATCTCGCGCAGATAGCGCAAAGGGGATACGCCGGCGCGCTGAAAGTGTCCCTTGAGAGGGCGGTTGATGTGGCGCTCGTGCGCCTCTCCAAACCCCACTTGAATGGCCGTATAGCCATCCGTTTC
>NZ_DATGLN010000216.1:0-35959 GCF_035294165.1 Chthonomonas sp. | reverse complement strand
TTGCGGGGCATCGTAAGGCACGTTAGCGGCAGAGAGTTGCCTTTCCATGCGCAGAATAAGCTCCTCAAGCCTCTCATTATGCTGCTCGAGCAGCTCTAATCGCCTACGCAACTCCTGAATAACCACATCCTGAGGGTCTACACGGTTAATAACGTTATCCATAACAGGGCTTTCGGCATCGCTAACACGAATGCCATCACGACGCACAATGCGCCCCGGAATGCCGACCACCGTGCAGTTTGGTGGAATGTCTTTATTGACAACCGCGTTGGCTCCAATGCGGCAATTGTCCCCTATGGTTACAGGTCCCAAAATGGCGGCTCCCATGCCCACCAACACGTTATTTCCTAGAGTCGGATGGCGTTTCTTGCGTTCGAGGCTCGTTCCCCCAAGGGTCACGTTATGGTAAAGCAGAACGTCGTCACCGATCTCCGCCGTCTCGCCTATTACCACACCGTCGCCATGGTCAATAAACAGCCGACGTCCGATCTTCGCCCCCGGATGGATTTCGATATGTGTGAAAAAGCGTGTTATCTGCGAGAGAAGGCGTGCCAGCCAACAACAACGATGAGTCCACAACCAATGCGCGATTCGATGCGACCAAATGGCGTGCAAACCCGGGTAAAGCAAGGCATCCAGTACGTTACGCGCCGCGGGGTCTTTTCTTAAAACGGTCTGTATATCTTCACGCATCCGGGAAAACATCGCCGGCAGGCCCCCTTTCATGAGGGTGTTCCTTTCTCAGAAGGAACCACTAAGAGTACGTTCGTGCAATCGAAACAGCTTCAACATAGCTTTAGACGACTACTTACCCGCAGCGGACGAAGCGACCTCCTCCCCTTCGCCCTCCTCATCGGCCAAGTCCGTTTCCAATAGGCGCTCGATGGTAGCCACCCGATCGCCCTCTGCGAGGTCAATCAGCTTTACGCCTTGAGTGCTGCGACCTGCAAGCCGAATACTGGCCACATCTATACGAATCGCTACCCCTTTTTCCGTCAATAAGATGAGCTTATCTTCTGGGCGCACGATCACCGCATCTACGATCTTGCCCGTTCGCGGCGTAACGTTCATGGTGATGATGCCCCGCCCCCCTCGCGACTGGATGCGATACGAATCGAGATCGGTGCGTTTTCCAAAGCCATTTTCGCTGGCCACCAGCAACTGTGCATCGCGATCCTCCGGCCGCACGATGGCCACGGCTACCACAACGTCACGCAGTGTTTTGGTGGCCGGGTCGCGCAACTCGATCCCGCGCACACCGCCCGCGGCACGCCCGCGTTCCGGTACATCCGTTTCGGGGAAGCGAATGGAAAGCCCCTCACGTGTTACTAGAATGATCTCGTCGTTGCCACTTGTATGGCGAACCCATTTCAGGCTATCCCCCTCCTCGATATCAAAACAGATCAGGCCGTTGGCACGTAGGTTGGCAAACTCCGACAGGGCGGTACGTTTCACCTCGCCGTTTTGAGTGACCATGAGGAGATAACCCGGCCCGTTGATATCTTTAATGGGCAGTATCGCCGTGATCTGTTCGCCGGCCTCCGTTTGGATGAAGTTGTTGATATGCTGCCCACGCGCCTGGCGGCTCACCTGAGGTACCTCATAGGCCTTCAAACGGTAGACCCGCCCCTTATCGGTGAAAAACAGAATATAGTGGGTTGTGGTGGCCACAAACAGGTGCGATATCTGGTCTTCCTCTTTCAGTTTCGCGGCCTGCACGCCCTTCCCACCACGCCGTTGCGTGCGATAGGTATCGAGCGGAACGCGCTTGATATAGCCATCTCGCGAGATGGTTACCAAGGTTTTCTCTTCAGGAATGAGGTCTTCTTCGGTGATCTCGTCCGCTTCGGTCTGAAGAATTCGGGTGCGCCGCTCATCGCCGTACTTATCGCGTAAGGCTCGCAGTTCGTCTTTGATCATCTTGGTAACACGGGCGGGCGTTTCCAGAATATCCTCTAGGGCTGCGATCTCTCGCAGCAGATGACGATACTCGTCCTCGATTTTCTGGCGTTCTAGGCGGGCGAGCTGACGCAGTTGCATGCTGAGAATGGCATCAGCCTGAATCTGCGTGAGATTAAAGCGTGCGCACATCTCGGACCGCGCCTCTTCACTGCTTTGCGAGCGTCGTATGAGCGCGATGATCTCATCGAGAAAGTTAAGAGCGATCTGAAGGCCTTCGCGAATGTGCGCCTGATGGCGTGCACGCGCCAACTCATAGCGCGTACGCCTAACGATGACCTCGCGCCGATGTTCCAGGTGGGCCCGAATGATCTGGGCGAGGTTGAGAATACGAGGCTGCCCGTTAACAAGGGCCAGCATAATGGCTCCAAAGGTTTGCCGTAGTGCCGTGTGCTTTAAGAGGAAATTAACAATGCGGTTGGGCACCACATCACGGCGCAACTCGATAACGATACGCATGCCGTTACGATCGCTAAAATCGTTGATGTCGGTGATGCCGTCCACCCGCTTATGGCGCACCAACTCCGCGATATGCTCGATAAGGCGTGCCTTGTTCACCTGATAAGGCAGTTCGGTGACCACAATGGCGTTGCGCCCTCCATCCATCGGCTCGATCTGAAGGTTTGCCTGCATCACAATGCGACCACGGCCGGTGCGGTAGGCCTCCCGCACCCCTTTTGTGCCCAAAACTAACGCCCCGGTGGGAAAATCGGGGCCGGGGATGAAACGCAAAAGGTCGTCTGGCGTGGCATCGGGATGATCGAGCATGTAGATAGAAGCCTCAACAACCTCCCGAAGATTGTGCGGTGGAATGCTGGTGGACATTCCAACCGCAATGCCCTCCGCGCCGTTGCAAAGCAGGTTCGGGAACTTGGCAGGAAAGACAATAGGCTCTTGCCTCGACTGATCGTAATTGGGCATGAAATCCACCGTATCACGATCGATGTCCTCCATCATCTCCATGGCCAGCGGGGTAAGCCGACACTCGGTATAACGCATCGCGGCAGGTGGATCGCCGTCAATAGAGCCAAAATTCCCCTGCGGATCGATCATGGGATAGCGATAGCTAAAATCTTGCGCCATGCGCACGAGCGTAGCGTAGATGGCCGCATCGCCATGAGGGTGGTAGTTCCCCATGCATTCGCCCACCACCTTGGCCGACTTCACCCGAGCGGAACCCGGGCCTATCCCAAGCTCACGCATCGCATAGAGAATGCGGCGTTGCACCGGCTTAAAACCGTCTCGTGCATCCGGTAAGGCCCTTGATACCAAAGTCGAAATGGCATAGCCTAAGTAGGAGCGCCGCAGCTCCTGCTCTATGTCCACCTCGATCAGCCTTAGCTCAGATCCGTTTTGCCCTTCTGTAGATAGTTTATCGTCCGCCAAAGTTGTCTCCAAACCCCTTTGCTTTTTAGAGGTACAAGTACTTATTATACCCGCACAAGGCCTATTATACCCTATTTATGTAGAACTATGTATTCTGTTTTCTGAGTAGCAGACAGCCAAAGGCCTGCTGATAACAACGCCAGCCCGTGGGAACGCAGATCGTCGCATCGGTTTGGGTTAGGATGCAAGGGCCGGCCAACCCACTTGGCCTTATCGGCACATGGAACCGGTTGTAAAGGGGCACAGCAATCCATCTCCCGTTTTCATAGAGAGGCACCGATGAAGGCAACGGACTCCATACACCTGTTTGAGGCACAAGCGAAAACTGAGTCGGCGCCAGCGCCGCCGTCGCCACCAGCCTTAACCCCACTATCTCCACAGGCTCACCCAGGGCCGCATAACCGTACTGCGCCTCATGCGCTTTATGAAACGCCTTCATCGCGGCCGACAGCCCGCCGTGCATAGGTTTTGGCAGGAGCAACGCATGCCCCTGACCCCGGTAGCGCATCTCTAAAAAAGGCTTTGCTTCCCAATCGCCCGGTGCTAACCCCTCCCGACGCATCTCTTCCTCTGCCATCCGATACAAACTGCGAAAGCCTTCATTGACCGCCCCCCACGTGGGCACTCCTTGGCCGAGGGGCAGCGCATGAACATACTCGCGGCGAATATCGGCTAAAGCCAACCCAAGCGCCGAGAACGCGCCGGGGCATGGAGGGACAAGCACCTGGGGAATGCCCAGAGCTTCCGCCAACTCGCAAGCGTGAAGTCCACCGGCACCCCCAAAACAGAGTAGGGTGAACTGGGCCGGGTCGCGCCCCTGCTCCACCGAAATACGGCGCAAAGCACGCTCCATCGCCATATTGACCACGGCTATCGCCCCTGCCGCAACAGCTTCCGGCGCCAACCCAAGCCGTTTAGCCAACTTCCCGAATGCAGCCTCCACACGCGCCCGATCTAGCCCCAATGCCCCTCCAAGACGCACCTCGGCGGGCAGACGCCCCAACAGCACATGGGCATCCGTTACCGTAAGCTCTTCCCCTGTACCATAAGCCACCGGCCCCGGATAGGCGCCGGCACTGCGCGGCCCCACCCGCAACGCCCCCGCGGCATCTAGGTGCACAATCGAACCGCCGCCGGCCCCCACCGTGTGAATCGCTAACATGGGAATGCGCACAGGTAACCCCGCGATCTCCCCCTCCGTTTGCGTAACACAAGCGCCGTTCTCTATCAAGGCCGTGTCCGTGCTGGTTCCCCCCATATCGAAGGAGATGAGATTGGTATAACCTAAAAGCTTTCCCAATTTCGCGGCTGCGATCACGCCCCCCGCGGGGCCGGAAAGACCCGTTCGCACCGCTTTCTGCCCCGCCTCCTCCGCTGAAAGCGACCCTCCATCCGACTGCATCACGCGCAACCCACGGCAGCCATACAAACCAATCTGCTCGGACAGCCGTCGCAGATACCGCTCCATAATCGGTCCCACATAGGCATTCACAACGGTTGTAGAGGTGCGCTCATACTCCCGCATCTCCGGCGCTACCTCATGCGAGAGCGAAACCCAAAAACCCCTGCTTCGCGCTAGCTCCCCAATGTGGCGCTCGTGGGCAGGATTCAGGTAGGAGAAGAGCAAGCAAACGGCGATCGCTTCGACCTGCTCCGCTTGCAAATGCTCCAGAAAGGTCTCTACTTCCCCCTCCTGCAAAGGAAGAAGAATGTTGCCCATGGCATCGAGGCGCTCGTTGACCTCCAAGCGCCTCTCTTGGCTTAGGAGACATGGATGCGGGCTTGGCGCAAGGGAATAGAGCTGTTTACGCGCCTGCCGGCCTATGGCCAACACATCGCGAAAACCCTTCGTGGTGATAAGCGCCGTTGAGGCCCCACGACGTTCCAAGAGAGCGTTCGTGGCCACCGTAGTTCCGTGCACCAAGGAAAAACCTGCTTGCAGTATGCCATCAGACTGCAGTTGCGCCAAACCTATCAGCAGGCTGCGTGAGGGATCATCCGGTGTAGAAGGAACCTTTAACACATGAAGACGCTCTGCATCAAGCACCACAAAATCGGTGAAGGTGCCCCCCGTATCTACGCCGAGAATCTGCATCGGTATGTCTATTTGTCGTCTTTTGGAGAACTCTCATTAGATATAGAGCGGTTTTCCTGAATCCAGGTGTCTGCCGAATATCCCATCCATAAACCGATTGTGATGCCTGCAAAAAGCTGGGCAAAGAGCAATGGCGGATTGAGCACGAGCGCAGCGAGAGCCAGCAACATGCCCCAAAACGGCACTCCCATCAAACAACCTGCCAAGGCACCGGCGACAACAACGGAGGGAACGCTTATCAAAGGGCTGTAAAGTATCGCCGCTCCCCAAGGCCCCTTATGAGAGCGCCCTATGAGCACAAGCCAATACCAAAAAAGACCAAACCCAACGGCCATCGAAGGCGTCAACTCGGCGGCCATCCAAAGCCGTGCCAAAAGGCCATCACTGCCAGGTGGGAAGAAGGAGCGAACCTGAAGCAGGGTAAACAGCAACCACTCTACTCCGAAAACGAACGGCATGTTAAACAAGATGCGTGCCAGTAACTCCGCGCCCGTTGGGCGGTACCTTCTGCGCCCCTTCGCCATCATGCAACCTCTCTTGCTTTATGAAAGCCAACCCGTGCAGCCTCAATAAGCCGGAAAATATCCTCCTCGCTCATGGCATCCGAGAGAAAGGCCGACTCGAATTGAGAGGGCGGCCAGTAGACCCCTTCTTCCAGAAGCGTACGAAACCATCGAGCAAAGCGTTGTGTATTTGAGGTTTTGGCCTGCGCATAGTTGCTCACCGCCGGTAGGTCTGTAAAGAAAACGGTGATCATGCTTCCTATTTGGTTAACGACAACCGGCACGCCCGCCTCCTCGGCAGCGTAACGGAGCGCATCGCTCAACTTACTCCCCATCGCATCGAGACGCTCGTAGAGAACGTGGCGACGCGCTTTCAGCGTTTGAACCGTAGCCAAACCCGCTGCTACGGCCACAGGGTTGCCCGAAAGAGTACCGGCCTGATAGACCGGCCCTACCGGCGCAACCATATCCATAATGTCGGCGCGGCCTCCAAAAGCCCCTAATGGTAGGCCTCCGCCGGCGATTTTGCCTAGCATCGTGAGGTCGGGCATAATGCCGAATCGCTCCTGCGCGCCGCCATAGGCGAGTCGAAACCCGGTCATCACCTCGTCGAAGAGCAGGAGCGCACCGTGTCGTTGGGTTACTTCCCGTAAGGCCTCTAAAAAACCCGGTGTTGGCGGCACACACCCCATATTGCCAACGACCGGCTCCACGATCACCCCCGCAATGGCAGAGCCGTGCTCTTTAAAGGCGGTATGTAAGGCCTGGACGTCGTTATAAGGAAGGGTTAGCGTGTTGGCCGTAATGCTTGCAGGCACCCCCGCGCACTCCGGCAAGCCCAACGTGGCTACCCCGGAACCGGCCTTGGCCAACAAAAAATCGGCGTGGCCGTGATAACACCCCTCGAACTTCACGATAACATCGCGCCCCGTGTAGCCCCTTGCAACGCGAATGGCACTCATCGTGGCCTCTGTGCCCGAAGAAACAAGCCGTACCTTCTGCAGGGACGGCACGGCCTCGCACAGCTCCTCGGCAAATTGAACCTCCAACTCGGTGGGAGCGCCAAATGTGGTGCCGTGCGGCAACTGCGCGCTAATGGCGCTCAAAATGTCGGGGTGCGCGTGCCCTAAAAGCAGTGGCCCCCATGAGCCGATACAGTCGAGATAGCGATTGCCATCTACATCGTAGAGGTAGGCGCCCTCTCCGCGTTGAATAAAAACAGGGTCGCCCCCCACAGCACGAAAAGCGCGCACCGGCGAGTTCACACCACCGGGAATAACCTTTACCGCGCGCTCATAAAGCTCCTTGGAACGTTGATGAGCCTTCATCTTTCCTTTTCCTGCAGTCTCTATCCATTCTACCTACTTTTGCCGGAATCTTGCTGCGCAGAACCCTATGCCGAGAACCGAAAATAGAGTAAAGTTAATTGCAGAGCTTTGCGAGAGGAGAAAAGCGGGTGAAACATACCATAACCCTTATCCCCGGCGACGGCATTGGCCCTGAAGTCACCGAGGCCGCCGTCCGTGTGGTGGAGGCTGCCGGAGTGGAATGCGAATGGGAACGTATGGAGGCCGGCGCCGAGGTGGTGGCCAAATACGGCACGCCGGTGCCCGACGAGGTCATTCACTCCATTCTCAAGAACCGTGTCGCCCTGAAAGGGCCTATCACCACACCGGTAGGCGTGGGCTTCCCCAGCGCCAATGTCACTCTGCGCAAACGGCTTAATCTCTACGCCAATGTGCGGCCGGCACGCACCATTCCCGGCGTCCCGTCGCGCTACGAGCATGTAGACCTCGTGATCATCCGTGAAAATAGCGAAGACCTCTACTCCGGCCTCGAACACATCGTGGTGCCCGGCGTGGTCGAGAGCCTTAAGATCATCACCGAGGCGGCCAGCCTACGCATTGGGCGCTATGCCTTCTCGTATGCCAAAAGCCACGGTCGCCGAAAGGTTACTGCGGTTCATAAAGCGAACATCATGAAACTCGCCGATGGCCTCTTCCTTGAATGTCTCCGGCGTATCTCACGCGAGTTTCCTGAAATCGAATATGAGGAGATGATCGTAGACGCAACCTGTATGAACATGGTGATGCGCCCGGAGCGTTTTGACGTGATGGTCATGGAAAATCTCTACGGAGATATCCTCTCCGATCTCGCCTCCGGGCTGATCGGCGGCCTTGGGTTTGCCGGCTCGGCCAACATCGGCGAGGGCGGCATCGCGCTGTTCGAGGCCGTCCACGGCTCCGCGCCCGACATCGCCGGGCGCCGTATTGCCAACCCGATCGCCCTTATCCTTTCTGCGGTGATGATGCTGCGTCATCTAGGGGAACAGGAGGCTGCCAACCGCATCGAAAACGCCGTTATGAAAGTGATGGAGGCTGGGAAGGTGCGAACCCGCGATATGGGCGGCGAGGCTACCACCGATCAGATCACCGATGCAATTATCGCTGCACTGTAGAGCAAGCATACCATGGGGCAAAAGGTTTCTGCTCTCCCCGCCCCATGGCTGTTTTAAGAGCGGTTCTTGCGTTGCTGAATGGCGGTCACGAGCACGGCCACCAACAACACTCCGCCCACCACTGTCCCTTGCCAGAGGGTAGGGTTGTTAATCGTGAGGTTGATGGCGCTTAGGATCATCTGCAGGAGACAGGCTCCAAGCACCGTTCCTATCACGCTCCCTTCCCCCCCCATAAGGTTCGCCCCGCCAATAACGGCGGCAGCCACCGCATTAAGCTCGTATCCAAGCCCGTTTTGAGGGTCGCCCTGCTGACCATAACCCGCGTAGAGGATTCCGGCCACACCTCCCAAAAAAGCGCTGGCGCAGTAGGCAAAGAGGAGCACCCCGAGAATATTCACTCCGGAGAGCCTTGTGGCCTGTTCGTTCCCCCCAAGGCTATAGATATAGCGCCCTATGCGGGTACGGGTGAGGATGAAGTGGGCCGCAATGGCGATGATCAGCAGAAGTACCGCAGGAATCGGCACGGCAAAGAAGGTGCCTTTAAAAAGCTGCCCGTTCGCCAAGTTGATAAGAAACGGATACTTTGAGATGGGAACCGGTAGCTGCCCGTTCATCAATTGCGCCTGGCTCCTCAATATCGTAAGAGAGGCCAGGGTCACCACAAAGGCCGGCAAACGCAATTTGCCTATCAGCAAAGCATGAACCGCACCTATCAGCAGGGAAACGGCAAGCGCCACCACAATCGCCGTTGGCACGGCAATGGTAGGTGGCAAATGCGTCGCCGTCATCGCCAACACCATGCCGCTAAAAGCGATGAGAGAGCCTAATGAGAGGTCTATGCCTGCCGTGATGATGACCAGCGTCTCACCAATAGAAAATATCGCCAGCAGCGCGATCTGTAGGAGCATGTTTTGAATGTTTTGGCGACTGTAGAAGGTATCGCGCGCAGGGGAGAAGATGAGCGCCACACACAACAGCACCAACACAATAACCACGCTGCTCTCTCGCGCAAGTAAGAGGCGGCGCCAATTAAAAAGAGGCTCGCGTAAACGTGATGCTTCGGTCGTCTCCATAAGGTTCCCCACCCCTAAGTTGATGAAAGCCCGTGGGCGTGCAGATCATTGATAAAGGCCTCCGCATTCGCCGGAGTTACCACGGTAACGCCGGTATCAATGGTGTGTTTTTGCATATCTACTTTCATGTCTAAACTCTTCAATTCGGGCATCATCTGCTGCAGCGCTGCATCCACATTGTTATGGTTCTGATGCAGCAGGTTCAGCAGTTCAATGGAGAGACGCCCAAACTGAAACGGTTTCTGCACCACGGTGAGGTCTACCATGCCCTGCTCCAGCCCCTTCAATGTAGCCGGGTCTCCGTCGAAGCAGATCACCTTGAACTTACTGCGCAAATTTTGTGCTTGAAGGGCGGCAATGATGGCGGGTCCGTTGTAGGAGTAAAGCCCCACCAACCCGTTGAGTCCCTTGCTCATATAACGTGTGATCGCGTCCTGCACGTTAGAGCGTGCCATTCCTTTATCCTGATTGTCCTGATAGGGTGGCGCGATAAACTGCACGTTGCTTCCCTTAATGGCATCGAGAAAACCGTTGTAGCGCTGGCGGGCGTTATCCTGGCTCATGGTGCCAACGAAGGCGACCAACTTGCCCCCGTGCGGAAAAAGCTTGAGGGCGGCCTTGCCGGCAATGTAACCGGCCTCGTAGTTGTTCGTCCCCAAGTAGGCAAGCCGCTTGCTGTTGGGTGCGTCCGAGTCGAAGCAGATGACGGGCAATCCGGAATCCACCGCTTTGTTGATGGTGGGTGTAATGCCGTTGGGGTCTATAGCGGAAAGCCCGATTCCATCCACATGCGCGGCCAAAGCGTCGTTGAACAGCTGAATTTGAACCGTGTTTTCCGATGGGTTGGGTCCGCGCCAGTCCGCATTTACGTGCAGTTGCTTTGCTTCCTCCTGCATCCCCTTAACCATCGCATCCCAGAAAGGAGAGACGCCGTTGGTGATCAGCATGTACTTTGGGCCGTTTGTTCCGCATCCTGTGAAGCATAACAAGGGCAACACGAGAAAAACGGACGTCCAACGGACGAAAAACCGCAATGCTTTCGACATGAAAACCTCCTTGGTTCGCTATATGTAATAAAGCTGACGTTCGCCTATAGAACGCGAGCGCAGATGGCTTCAGATTCCGAAGTGCTCTCGCAGATAGTTTCGACTGATCGTGATGGCCTCTAAAGGCGGGAGTTGCGACCTATCCTGCTCCACGACGATCCAGCGTGCACCCACCTCTTGGGCTGCCGCATAGGCCTCTTCGAGAGGAACCTCTCCCCTTCCAAGCTCCAGAAACTCCGGCGTGGCTTTTCCATCGGCCCCAACGAGGCGTCGCCCATCCTTAAAATGGAAATAGCCGGCCCGCCGGGCGTGCTCGCGAATGAACGCTGCAGGGTTCTGGCCGGCATAGTAGAGCCAGAAGACATCGAGATTAAAACGAACGTAACGGGGATCGGTCTCTTGTGCGAGTATCTGCATACCCGTGGTGCCCCCACCGAGGTCTTTGAACTCCCAATCATGGTTATGGTAGTTGAAAGCGATGCCCTGATCGGCCAAACGTCGTCCAACCTCATTGAAGCGCCGGGCCGAAGCGAGGTAGCCCTCTAGGGTGCCGGCGGCCACACCGGAGCACATTACGTTTTCGATGCCGAGTGCTTTGGCGTAGGAAATGATACCTTCAAGATTGGCATCATCGGCATACTCTCCATAGCCGAAATGCGCGCCCGACACGCCCAGGTGCAAGGCATCTAGCAGGCTTCGTATGCGTGCCTCGCCGTGCATGGCGAAAAGATGGCCCCCCTCGAATGCGCCATAGCCGGCCGCAGCCACCTCTCTAAGCGTTCCCTCGATGTCATCATGCGCTTTCGCGCCAAAGACAATAAGCTGTACGGCCACTTGGGGCTTTAAAGTCTCCACATTTTCCTCCTAGCAGGTGTTTTGTAATAAGGTAAGTTCACCATGCTAAGGAGGAATTCCTTTTCTTCGCGCATTTGAACGAACGTTTGGTCAGGCACTTTTTAATATACTCCATTCTCCGTCAAAATCCTGCCTGCCGCCAAACTTTTTGGGCATCATCCCTTCAGGCCAGTAAAAGATGCGATGGCATCACGGTAAAAGTTGTGATAAAATAGAGATAGGAGCAGGAAACCTCCGAAAATGGGGTTGGAGGGTCAACGATGCGAATACTCTTAAGCAAGGCGGCTCTTTCTATTTTTCCGGCTCTGTTAGCCGGATGGGCGGTATCGCATCAGATACAGCTTATCACATGGAGCCGCACTCATGCAACGCTTCTGCCTATTGTGCTCGTACTTATCCTCAGTGCGCTTCTCATCGCCGTACTTCGGCGAATCCTGATCATTACCTTCTGCTATGCCATCGCCTTTCTAAGCTACGATACCTACCGTATCGCCCGTCCTTTGCCACCAGGCCTTAACTACGAGTGGGTTCTCACGGTTCGTGCCCTCATGCTTGAACTCGTCATGGCTCTAGCTGTCATCGCCGCCCTACTCGAAGCCTTTCGCCCGAATACTTCTTGGGCGCGTCGCAGCTACTTTGCAGCCGTCGGCCTCTATTTCACCGGCATGGGCGTGCGTACCTACCTCTGGTCTCATGAAATGCGCTCCCTGTTGCTCATCGTTACAGGCATAGCCGCCCTCATCGCCAGCCTCATAGGCCGAGATGATGAGCCGCAACAAACCGGTCTTCCTCAGTCTTCTCCCTCCCCTACGGAGACCGTTGTGGTGCGAAAAGCTCGGCGACTTAAGGAGTGGAAGGAAACACCATCCCCTCCTGAGGAGCCGACCAAGATGGAGATATCATAGAATTTATGTAACTTCTCGCCTCAATAGAGCGTCGAAAGACAATAGGCGGTATACTACAATAAAGCGCAGGCAGTTCGAGTTGCGCCAATATCAAAGAGGAGTAAGAGTTCATGCACGTTGCGCCTGGCTCGAGGTGGCTTCAAAAACAGATAGGTGTGGCCGGCACGGTGGCACTTATGACCGTAGGCTTGGCACACGTTGAGGCACGTGCGGATGTGCGATCGGCCATTCCGCAGGCCATTGCCGGTTTCCGCCTCACCAGACCCGTTCAGGTTTTTACGCCGAATACGCTGGAAGACCATATTGACGGACAAGCCCAGTCGGTTAAACGCTATCTCTTTCGGCAGTGTTACTATGCTATCTACGCACCAGGTGGTAAGGGATCGCAGGTTATTACGGTGGATATCTACCAAATGGGTAGCCCACTCGATGCATTCGGCTACTATAGCTATCAGCTTAGTCCCTCCGCCAAAATGGTGAGGTTCGTCCCCATTGGGGCACAGGGGTATCTTCTGGGCGGTGGTCTCTCTTTCTGGAAAGGCCCCTACTACGTAAACGTCAATATCGCGGCTTCCAATGCACCGGCCTCCTTCCGTACGGCCCAAATAGCCATCGCGCGTGCGGTTGCAGCGAAGCTTTCCGGCACCACGCAGATGCCTGAAATGATCCGCCTGCTGCCAGCAGGCTATGTGCCCTTCAGCCAGAAATATCAGAGGCGCGATATTGCCGGTCAACGTTTTCTTCAAAACGGTGTCTCCGCCACCTATACGAACGCAGGCCGCTATGCTGAGCTTTTTATCTGCGCCTATCCCTCTCCTGCAGCCGCTCAACAAGCTTATAATCAGTACATGTCGGCCCTCGATAAGCCGCTCATGCTCGCCAATGGTGCCAAAGTGACTCTGCTGAAAGGACTGGGGCAAGGCGCCTTTTCCGTAAAAACGCGTTTCAGCGGCTATGTCGTCGTAACTCATAAAGGGCGTTATGTCATAGGCATAGATAAAGCGGTTAATCCCACCATCGCTCTAAAACTGGTGCGTGAAGCCGCTGCCAAAGTACCTTAAGTTTCCTAAGGGAGGTATTGAACATGTCGGCAGATGATGCAAAAAAGCTATCTCGACGCAAACTTCTGGAGATCGCCGGTGGAACGGCTTTCCTCGGTGGGCTTTATAGCCTAACCTTCTTCCAGGAGGAGCGATTCGCCAAACTCGCTAAACTGCGCCCCCCCAAAAAACCCTCTCCTACAACCCCCGATATCGTCGCCGTGGAGGGTGACCCTAAATCCTACGGAGATATCACCGAGCGCGCCATCAACGAGCTTGGAGGTATCGAACAGTTCGTTAAAAAAGGCGATAAAGTGGTCATTAGCCCCAATATGGGTTGGATGCGAACCCCCGATCAGGCCGCTACCACCCATCCCGATGTTATCCGTCGCCTCGTACAGCTTTGTGAACGCGCCGGAGCCTCCCGTATCACGCTCATAGACTACTCCCTGGATGACTGGAAACTCGCTTTCAAAATCTGCGGTGCGGAAGATGCGGTAAAAGGCACGAAAGCGACCCTACTCTCCCCCGATCAACCAACGATGTACCGAGAGGTAGATATCTCCTCTGCCGTTCCCACGCATACTACGGACGGAGCCGAATACGATCCCCTTCATCACTTCGATCGTATCCTCCAACGCATCCCGCGCGACATCATCGAGGCCGATTGCTTCATCGTCAATCCGGTTGTGAAAGACCACGAGGCCGCCGTCATCACCATCGCCATGAAAAAGCTCATGGGCTGTATCTGGAACCGCAAGGACTATCACCGCTACGGCCTTCATAACTGCATCGCAGAGCTGAACTGCTTCCTGCGCCCCACACTCGTTGTAACCGATGCCACGCGCGTTCTGCAGACAAGAGGGCCTAAAGGCCCCGGAGAAACCACGCAACCGAATACCGTTGTGGCCGGCTTCGATCCGGTTGCGCTCGATTCTTACTGCACCCGCTTCCTTACCGTGAAGGGAGTAACGCCCGATATGGTGCCGCACCTGATCATCGCCAATAGCCTAGGACTAGGCCAGATAGATACCAGCCAATTGAACATTCGTGAGATCGCCGGCGCCCAAGGCGCCTAAAACCTTAGTGTTTCGCAGGAGATAGGGGAAATGGCCGACATACCTCAGGAGTTTCCTAAATCGGGTGGTTGTAGCTGCGGCAACTGTGGCTGCGGCGGGCAGCGGGCTGCCAACAACCTGCTGATTCGCGGTATAGACATCGCCCTTCGCAAACGCGATAGCGCCACCCACAAGGTTGCCGAACCTACAGAAACGGTTTCCCAAGGCACCGTGGTACAGCGCAATACCGAGGCTGCCTATGCCCGCTTTACCGCCGAGCAGAAACGTAAGATGCGCCAGGAGCCGGGCAATAAAGCAGCCCACCGCATCGTGTTTATACGCCGCGCAGTCCAAATTACAACCTTCCTGCTCTTCGTGCTTTTCTTCTTCATGACCACCCAAGGCAGCGAAGGGAAATGGGGGATCAATAAAAACATCTTTATGTTGATGGATTTCCTCAACACTCTCAAAAACAGCTTGGCCTCCCATACCATCCCTATCTATGCCATAGGGCCCGGCCTGTTCATTCTCCTGCTTACCCTTTGGGGCGGACGCATCTTCTGTGGTTGGATATGCCCGCTCGGCACCAGCATAGATATTGCCGACCGACTGCTTTATCGTAAAGGGCGCCTCTTCTACAGCAAAAAACGTAGTGATACGCGCCGCTTCCGTAACTGGAAATATATCTACCTGCTAGTTGGCCTCGGTGCGGTGACCTTCGGTATTGATATCCTTGCCTTCGGCGACCCGATCTCCCTTATCACCCGCACCTTTACCTTCTGTGTCTACCCACCGGTCGCCTATATCTGGAACGGCATCCTTAGCGCCGCCGATGCGCTTCACGTGGGGTCTGTTCTCTATAATCTAGGCATCAATACCGACCTGTGGCGCCTCCCTACCATGCACTACTACAATGTGGTGCCCGTGATGCTGATGTTTATCGGCATCATCGCCCTTTCCGGCTATCAAGAGCGTTTCTGGTGCCGTAACCTCTGCCCCTATGGCGGCCTCCTAGCCCTTATCTCCCGCATCTCGTGGCTGCGGCACTATATTAAGATGGATGGGTGCATTCACTGCAAAAAGTGTGAAATCCAGTCCCGCATGGGCTCCTATGAGAACCTCGACAAGAACGCCAAGGGGCCGGTAATGCATAGTATCAGCGAATGCATCCAGTGCTTCCGCTGTGAAACGATCTGTCCTACCGATGTCATCCAGATTCAAGCGAAAGTGCCGGCCTCCCTTAAAGAAGCCCTCCACCTCGCACCAAAAGGCACCGCTCCCCGCCCCGAACCGCAGACCGAAATAGACCTTGGGCGTCGAGGCGTCATCGCGGCCATCGCCGCCGGTATCCTTTGGGGCAGCGCCGTTAAGGCCAATGCAAGCGAATATCAAGGGGTCATGCGACGCTACAACCGCAACAACAAAGCGATGCGCCCACCGGGAGCCTTGCCCGAAAGCGAATTCCTGGCTGCCTGTACGCGCTGCGCGGAATGTATGCGTGTATGCCCCACCAACGCCCTGCAGCCGGCGACTTTCGATACGGGGCTTGAGGGCTTATGGACCCCCATCCTCGTGCCGAGTATCGGCCCTTGCGCCGAGAAGTGCACCGCTTGTGGAGATGTGTGCCCCACCGGAGCGATTCGCCCCTTCACGTGGCAGGACAAGCGATATAAGATCAAAATGGGCTTGGCTAACGTAGACCACTCCACCTGTGTTGCGTGGAACGGGGGACGCGACTGCATTGTCTGCGCCGAAGTCTGCCCCTACTCTGCCGTCGTTTTCCGTGACACTTGGGACGACACCCTCCCACGCGATCCCTCGTTGCCTATTGACCATGTGGGACCTGACGGAAAACCGGATAACCGTGGCCGCTACAAGCGCGTACCCACCGTAGACGAAAAGCTCTGCACCGGCTGCGGCCTTTGTGAATACCACTGCCCGGTTCTTCCAAACCATGCCATCGTCGTCTACACGTTCCAAGAAGACCGCGATTACAAACCGCCGAAAGAGAACTGGTGGGATGGCTTCTATCGTGGTGATTGGGAAAAACGCAAAGACATAGGTAAAGATGCCGAATATGCGGCCACGAAAGCCGAGATCGCCAAGCACATCGCGATTACCGGCCCGCAAGGCTCGGCAAACCCGAACGCTGAATATAACCCGAACCCCAATCCAGGGCAATAGGAGCCTTATGTGTGGGGATGAAGCAAAACGCTTCTTCCATCTCTATCCTTTCTTGGGCGCCTCCGGAGTGGTTCTGCAATAGCTTTCCTCTCGAGGCGCCCGATCAACGGGTGATGACGATGGAACGGCTGGTTGTGCTTCTCCAGCATCTCCTCGACTCAACTTCTGAAGCGGACTATACCCCCCTGCAGAAGGTGCTGCACGTCGCCCATATCCTTGTGACGATGCAAGGTCAGGATGGCCTGTGGCCCGCCGAGTTCGACCTTACAACCGCCGCACCGCTTTCTGACCAAAGAAGTAATGCCCCCTTGGCACTTTTTCAACGGCTTAACACGATGCTCGCCTCCTCCGAATTCGAGCACTCTCTTCGTTATGCCCAAGCAAAGCGAAGATCGCTCTAAGAGAACACAGGCTTTTTCACAATAGGGAAATCCGTTTGCGTTTCGGAGAAGTCCTCTCCAAACAGATAGATTTGCCGTTGCGCCCCCTGCAGCTCTATCAGCAAGGCCGAACGAACGGCCAAAGGCTCTTGAAGGCAGGTAGGTGCGGCACTACCTAAAACAAGCAAGGCCGTGGAGATCGCATCTCCCTCCATCGCGCATTCGGTGACGGTTGCTGCCAACTGCACCCTCTCTATTGGACGACCGGTGCGCGGCTCAATCACATGTCCGTAGCGCCTACCATCTACCTCGAACCACCTGCCGTGCGGCGCCGACACCGATAACGCGGCGTTCTTTAACTCCGCCACAGCCACCACTTCCTGTTCATGGCCGTTAGGGTCGCGCAAGGCTACCCGCCATCCTCTCTCCCCCTCTGGCGCACCTAGCGCATACACCGTGCTCGAGCCGCCATGCAGCAGCGCGCAGGCGATTCCGTTTTCCCTCAAGCGCCGCATAGCGACATCTACGGCATAGCCCTTGCCTATAGCGCCGGGATCAAGCGAGACCCCAGGGTGAAGAAAGCGCACCGTGCTCGCCTCCTCATTCAGCTCCACTAGTTGCATCCCCACTACGGCTCGTGCCGCCTCAAGCTCCGCTTCGGAAGGCTCTCGGTTTGCCTCTCCACACAAGCGCCATAAACGCACGAGCGGCCCTACGGTCATGTCAAAGGCGCCGGCGGTAAGCAAAGACAGCCGCTTCGCGGCCTTGAGGAGGGCGAACACCTCCGGCAGCACGTAGACCGCACGTTCCGCCGCCATCCGGTTGATACGTGCCAGCTCACTGGTGGGGCGATAAATGCTTAAAAGCCCCTCGAAGCGCACGATCTCTTGGAGGGCCTCCTCTCCGGCCGCCCTCAGGTAGACCGCATCTTCTCCCAACAAAATCAGCTCAAATCGCGTGGCCATGGCATAGCAGGCCAAACGCACTTCGGGCATCGCTGCACATCCCTCATCCCAAAAAACATCTGTCCATGGGTTACAGTACCCATGGACAGCATTGGTTTATTCGAAAAGTACCGTTTAGTTAGATAAGGCGCAGCCGTTCGGTGTCGAAAAGCACCTCGCGGTTCTCGCGATAAGCTATTTCGCCCATCCCGATGGCTACCTGCACCTTCGCCGCCAAATCCACGTTGGCGTTGGGTACCTTCGTGCGATCGCGCACACAATCGAGGAAGTTCTTTTCGTGGTTATCTATCGCCTCGCTGGCGCCCGGCACATGCTCATTGAGCGGGTCTACCTGGTCGGCATAGGGCGACTGTGGAATGATCTGGATGTTGCCGCCTCCAAACATCGCGAACTCGATGGTGGCCTTGTTGGTGCAGATCGTCGGGGTATAGCCGTGGTCGTTGTTCGTAGAGCCGGAAAGGACAACCGTGAACTGCGAAGGATATTCGATGATCATGTGCACGGTATCCGGCACTTCACGGTCTTTCTGCAGCAGTAAGTCGCCGGCAGCCACTACGCGCCGAGGCCATTCGATCTTTCCGATGGCGATAAGGAAGGGCGCGAGGACATGCGGAAAGAGGTCGCTCTGAATGCCGGCTGAGTAGCTCCAGTATTTACGCCAGCGGAAGAATCGGTCTTTGCTGAATGGGTGTTTATGCCTGCAAGGCTGCTCGAAGATATGCCAGTGGGTATTTTCCTCGGTAGCTTGCGGCTCCAACGGGTAGTAATCCCACTCACCGCTTGGCGTGTTGCGGCAATAGGAGCCACGTGCCCAAACAACTTCACCGTACTTCCCGGAGTTTATCAGCTCCGCGATGCGATGGTAGGTCGGATCAGTTGCCCCCTGCGTTCCCATCTGCAGCACGCGTTTGGTGCGCTCCACCGTCTCTTTAATCTTGAGGGCCGGCTCGACCCCCTTACAGAGCGGTTTCTCCACATAGACATCCTTACCCGCCTCCAAGCAGTCTATCGTCTGTTGTGCGTGCCAGTGCTCTGGAGTCGTTATCCAGACCACATCAATCTCCGGGTGCTTTTCCAACATCTCTCGGTAGTCAATGTGGCACTGACTGTCCTTGAGGCCGATATGTTGCTGTGCGTCCTGCAGGTGAACGGTGTATATATCGGCGATGGCCACATACTCTACGTTCCACTCCTGCGCGTGCTGCATGAGGAATCGGGCATGCACCCCGCCCTGCCCCTCCCAGTGCGGCCCGATATGGCCGATGTGGATGCGGTCGTTGGCACCAATAACCCGCGCCATTCCGGCAGCAGTAGAAGGCATGTAGGTTTTTAGTGGCTCCGCCGCAGCGCTTACCGCCTGAACCCCTACAGCCCCTCCGACGGCGGCCCCCACGGCGGTTTTAAGAAAGTCACGGCGTGAAGTGGCACCGTCCGTCTTGTCTGTACTCTTCATAGACTAATCCTCTCCTCTAGCTTGCTTGGTATGAAGTTTTTCTGTGCTTATAACTTCTAGCTCAGTTGGAACCATTCCTGCTTGAACTCAAGCCGCGATCCGTTGACGATGGCTTCATTGGTCTTGAGCGCCGCCACCGTCGCCTGATAGCCCTCCAACGGGCCGGCCTCAGAGGGCTTGCCGGAATGGATGCTATTCACAAAGGCTTCCAGAGCATGGTAGAGCATGGTTTTTGTGGGGTCTTCCTGTTTGGCTTGGGAAGGCATCTGCCCCAGCGCCAGCAGCTTGGTGGCATCGGCGACGAGCACCACTCCCACATCATCGCCCACCGGTTCCTTGCGGGCATAGACGATCCAGCCCTCTAGGGGTGCATCCGCCTCGTTAACCATCCACGCTTTGTCACCACGAACCAAGATAGCCGACTGAGACCCCATAAACAGATTGTAGCTATCATCGAACGAGTTGACAAGGGTGATGTCGTACACGAGATTTACCCCACCCGGATATTCGATGATGGCCTGCACCGTGTCTGGAACTTCGCGCCCATCCTTCCAAAAGAGCACCCCACCTCGGCCGGTGGCCGCAACGGGCAGCCCCCCCACATACCAGCTTGTTAAGTTGATACCGTGAATACCGATCTCACCCATAAGCCCCGGGGAAATGGCCTTATCTAAACGCCAATTGATCTCCTGTTGGCGCTGTGGGTCGGGTGCAGCCCGTCGCCAGCTCGTTTTCTGATGCCACTGCGAGCGACAAGCCGCTATCGTGCCTAAGGCGTTGGAGCGAATGAACTTATAGACATGTAAACTTTGCGGGTGAATCCGCTGTTGAAGGCCTGCTTGGAATATCAGCTTCGGAGCAGCACCCTGCCCCGCCAGGGCTATCGCTTTGGCATCGTCTAGGGTGTTTGCTATAGGCGCCTCGCAGTAGACGTGCTTGCCGGCCTGCAACGCATCGAGCACGATCTGCTTATGTTGGTGTGTGGGGGTAGCCACTACCACCGCCTGTACGTTTTTATCTTCCAATAACTGTCGGTAGTCGCTGTAGGCAGCGGCCTTTGGAGCTGCCTCCTGAGTCCGTTTCAAAAATGGCTCATAAATATCGCAGATGGCGACAGGTGGCAAAGTCGCCAGATGGTTGAGGGTATTGACCACTTCCCGACCTCGCTCACCCAAGCCGATAACACCACAGCCTATCGGCGGCCCCGAAGGCGCATCGCCGGCAGCGGCGTTGGCCTCCTGCGCAAATAGCGCAACAGGCTCGGAAGAAAGCCCGGCCACTGCCAATGTAGTTAACGTCGAACTCTTTAAAAAGTCTCTTCGATTCATCTTGCTCTTTCCTCGATTAATCTCCTACCTTTTTGAAACGCTTATCCGTTGACACCGGAAAGAATTCCTCCTAAATATCCCGTTACCAGCATGCAAACCAACACGACTACCCCCATCACCCAGTAAAAGGCCGATGGGGAGGAAGCCGTGGCTTTTTGCTTGACCCGTAAGCCCACCAGACTCCAAAGAAGAAGGGTGGTCACTGAAGCGAACACGAGATGATATAATACCGTGCCTTTCAAAGGCTCTCCATTAAGGACAAATTGCCATGCCAGCAAACCCGTGATCATCGTGAACGGCGCCATAATCGCGGCCCCAAGAAGGTTATAAAATGCGGCACGATAAAGCGCCTCATTTTGTTTTTTAAGCCCAAACAGATCAAGCACAAGACTAAAAACGAAAAGGGCTATCGGGAAATGAACCAGTTCCGGATGGTGCGCGTGGGGCGGAAAAAGTATTTTTTGCACCAGGCTCCCTGCGGAAGTGGCTCCGGTGGCGCCTCCTAGAACTGCATGATCCTGACCATTGGATATATTACCATGCAAACGCCGTGAAGAGCTACCTGCTGATGTGCCGGCTTTTTTAGCGCCATCCGGATGACTATGTGGGTCTCCTGGCAGTGTGTCCGCAGCGAACTCCTGCGCATTTGTGTAGCCATCCCCGTCCGAATCGAGATTGTCAATGGAATGTAAAATGGCCGGGGTCAGCATAGTCGCGCCGGCGCGCTCTAGGGCACGCTTTACATCTTTCCCATAGGGGTTACGCTCAGGCGGGCCTGAGGGGACATGACATAGCGTGCAGTTTTTTGCGGCGTTATAATCCGTGCTGCCTGGCGCCAGATGATAGGTCTCGATGACGATCGGTGGAAACTGAGGTCGCGCCCATGCGTTCGCCAGAGGAACCACACTAAAGAGTATCAGCCCTATGAGAACTCGTGCAAACAACCAAGCAGCTCTTCGTATTTGTGCTGTATTCGACACCAACTTTCCCTAGTTGAGGACTAAAATCGGCTCTATTCCCTTCTGTAAGATGCCGATTTCCGAAAAATGTTACGGAAAAAAGCGAAAGGGGCGTTCCTTAAGGCGGAACGCCCATCCATGTCAATCTTCGGGTCGCTCTATCCCCCATGATGACGAATGATGCGTCGTGCCCCACGATAGGCATGGGCATAGTAGCTCTCGTCGAGGCTATCTATACGTACCCCGCCACCGCCACGACGGCTAGAGGCATGAATGAACCGTCCATTGCCGATATACATCCCTACGTGAGATATCCCTGGCGTCACCGTGTGGAAAAACACAAGGTCGCCGGGTTTGAGGTCTTTACGGCTTACCGGTTTGCCCATATGGAACTGCTCCGCCGCGTTGTGCGGCAGATCGATCCCGCGCTTTAGGTAGAGATAGCGCACAAAACCCGAACAGTCGAAGCCGTCCCTGCCCGACCCACCGTACACATAGGGAGTGCCACGATACGCGAGGGCCGACCGAACTAGGCCGGAACGGAGAGAGGCATGAGCCAACAGCGTGTGATCGGAACCGATGGCAGAGTGCCGTTCATGATGTCGCCGATGCGACACCTTATGATAGGCGATCTGCTGCGTGTGATGGTGCATGTGTCTTTCTGCTAAATGGGATAGATGCTTCGAGTGCACTCTTGCTAGGCGCTCGGCCGGATGCGCGCGATGCCTTTTCGCCTCGCGTGCAATCTCCTCGCGATGACGACGGGCCAACTGCAGAGTACGCGCCTCATGGCGGTGGAGGTGCGCCATTTGGATATTGGTTGGAACGCGCAGATAACGGGCTTCAACCCATCCCCAGGCGCCGTTATGAAAGGCGATCTGCGCCCAACCGCTCCGCTTAGCCGTCACAACAACCGGCGCATCGTTATCTAGTAGCGCCGTGCGGAGGTAGCTGCGTCCCGGCCCAAGCCGCACACATATCTGGTCTCCATGAATGAGGCGCGGCGCATGGAATTGGCCGGCAAGATGAACCCTCTTTTCTGGAGGTGGCACCAATAACATCGCCCCATCGGGCACATGACGCATGTCCTTTATATGATTGAGGGCGAGGAGGTCGTGGAGCGTACAGTGGTGGCGATGCGCGAAGGCCGTTAGTGTTTCATTATGCTGAAGCGGCTCACGGTGGAGAGCCAAAGCAGGATGGGCAGCAAGACTACCAAAGAGCGCAGTAGCCGAAACCGCTGCCGGCATCCTCCTTCTCAGACGTCTGCTCAATCTCGTGAACTCCCTTTCTTGAGGATTGTCGCCCTATAGAAATCGCTTTCATTAGGGCGCGTTTCGTTCGAGAGAAAAGGCACCAAACCCCTTCTTCCGGCGTTTAGGCACGCGAATATGCGCGGAATTTGGCGTCTCGGAGAACTTTCTTCTTGGAGATCGCAGCGCAGTGCGAGTGGATTACCCCCTGCACCCCTAAAGAGGCAACGCTAACTGCTATTGTGCCTCTTCACTCTTAGCTTGTGGCCTCGATGGAGCTATTTTAACCCAAACTCTCTTTCTTGTCAACCCTCAAATTTATCCCGCTATCTAGAAATCTTCGGTAAATTAGCTCCTTCTCTCCACCCGGCGTAGCTCTTTATGCTTCTTCACCCTATCGCTATGCTCTGGCAACGGCGGTGGCGATGAGCGACTCGAACACTCCGCGCCCGTCCGTTGAGCCTAATAATCTCTCCACAGCCCGTTCCGGATGCGGCATTATACCGAGCACGTTGAATGTTTCATTTGCGATACCTGCGATGTTATCCATGGAGCCGTTCGGGTTTTCCGACGGACCGGCGTATCGAAAGAGAATGCGCTCTTGGCGATTCAACTCCTCTAACGTCTCGGGGCTACATACATAGCGCCCCTCACCGTGCGCAACAGGAATTCGAACCTGTTGCCCCACGCGATAGGCGCTTGTGAAGGGCGTGCTGGCGTTCTCAACACGCAGTGTTACATATTTACAAACAAAACGGCAACCGATGTTTCTTACCAACGCCCCCGGCAGTAGGTGGGCCTCACAGAGAATTTGAAAGCCGTTGCAAATTCCCAAGACCGGTTTTCCTAGTTCTGCATGTCGCCTCACTGCCTCCATAATGGGAGCAAAGCGCGCAATCGCACCAGCACGCAAATAGTCGCCGTACGAGAATCCCCCCGGCAGGATCACCACGTCAAACCCTTTCAATGTGCGCTCGGCATGCCAAACATACTCCACTGGGCAATCAAAAACATCGCGCACCGCAAAGTAGGCATCCTGATCGCAGTTTGAACCGGGAAACTGTACGATCGCAAACCGAGGCTTTGCCCCCCTCACTCGATGACGCCGCGCTGTGGAAGTGGCCGTCGTCATACTTTAACCTCCTCTATCTCAAAACGATAGTCCTCTGTCACCGGATTGGCCAAAAGCCTATCGCACATTTCGCGAATGCGATTTTCCAATGCCTGGCGGTCGTCCCCCTCCAGAGATCCAACTTGCAGTTCTAAATACTTGCCGATGCGAACCTGCTCGACATCCGTATAACCCAAAGAGTGAAGGGCCTCTTTTACTACCCTTCCCTGAGCATCCAACAGTGTTGGCTTTAATGTCACGATCACCTTAACCTGAGGCATCTTCTCTCCTAATCTGCTTTTAGGCGTTGCTGCAGCTTTTCGCTAAGCTCTGCGTCCTCCATCCCCTGTATGCGTACCACTTTTTCCCGTGCTGTCGTGCCGGAGACGAGTTCCATGTGCGACTTGGGAATCTCCAAGGCTTCGGCTAATAGAGCCAGTAAAGCTCGATTGGCCTCCCCTTTCACCGGCGCGGCCGTTACGCGAACATACAGCTTGCCCTCCTCGTAGCGGTCAATGCCATTGCGGTCGCTCCGAGGTGTTAAGCGGATTTTTAACATAGTGTACCCTTTAGAGGCTCTTCCTGTCGGCATCACACTGCATCTTTCTCCTATTCTCCCAGAAACCCTCTTCCATCGCCTCGGCCTGTGGCTTAGCGAGCGCTTACTGAAATCAAATACTACCCCACCCCATCCATATCTACGCCTCTCAATCACTCCATAGAACCATCTTTTTGGGTAATGCGCTTACCTGCGTTGGGCAGAGTTCCTTCGGGTTACGGACAAAGAGGGTGTCATCGCCGTATGACCACCAAGGGAGACCGTTCTATAGAGGAGTCGTTGGCGTCTTGGGTAAGGCGTCATGCTCTCTTCTCTTGCTCTTTTTTGTGGAATAGGGTAGATTCTGCACAGAAGAAACCATTTGATTTGAAAGGATAATGTTCTTGTGCTCCGCTTTTTGACAGGTGGTGAATCGCACGGCCCTTCGCTCTCCGCTATTATCGAGGGGTTGCCTGCTAACCTGCCCATTGACCTCGATGCGATCAACAAACAGCTAAAGCGTCGCCAGGGTGGATACGGCCGTGGAGCGCGGCAACAGATCGAGAGCGACACGGTCGAAATCCTCTCCGGAGTGCGCTACGGGCGCACGATGGGCGGCCCAATCACCCTGCTTGTGCGCAATCGTGACTGGGAGAACTGGCGCGAACGCATGTCCATCGCTCCAGTTGAAAATCCAGACCCGCCGGTTACCCGTCCACGTCCTGGCCATGCCGACTTCGCCGGCATGCTGAAATATCACTCGAACGATTTAAGAACCATTCTCGAACGCTCCAGCGCCCGCAACACCGCCGCCCTCGTGGCGCTAGGCGCCATATGTCGTGCCCTGTTGGAAGTCGCCGGCATCGAGGTGCTGAGCCACGTTGTGGCCATCGGGGGCATCCATGCCCGTTTTACCCCACCGATAGACTATCATGCGATAGCGGCACGCGCCGAAGAGTCTCCCGTGCGATGTGCCGACCCCGTCGCAGAAGCCCAAATGATCGCGGCCATTGATAAGTGTATGCAGGAGGAATCGCGAGATACGCTCGGAGGCATTTTTGAGGTCGTCGCCATTAACTGCCCTCCGGGACTAGGGAGCTTTGTACACTGGGATCGGAAACTCGACAGCCGACTAACCGCAGCCGTTATGTCCATCCAGGCCATTAAAGGGGTGGAGATCGGCATGGGGTTCGGGGTAGCAGAGGTGCCCGGCTCTAAGGTCCATGATGAACTGTTCTTCGAGCGGTCTGCCGGCTTTCTACGCGGTACAAACAACGCAGGCGGCATTGAGGGCGGCATGACCAACGGTGAGCCTGTTGTGGTGCGTGCCGCGATGAAACCGCTCTCCACGTTGCCCACTCCCCTGGCATCGGTAGATATGCAGACACATCAGCCCGTTAAAGCGCACTTCGAGCGCTCGGACGTTTGTGCCGTGCCTGCAGCGGCCACTATCGGCGAGGCCATGGTCGCCCTCACGCTGGCCGATGCGCTTCTCGAAAAGTTTGGAGGCGACAGCGTCGAGGAGTTTCAGTATAACCTTAATGGCTACTTGGATGCGATCCGCGCTCGCGGCTGGCAACCACACCATGCTTGCTGAAACACGTACCGATCACCGGCCCAACCTAGTACTTATCGGGTTTATGGGCACCGGGAAAAGCACCATCGGGCGCCTTTGTGCGCGCCGGCTCGATATGGAGTTTCGCGATAGCGACGCCCTCATCGAGCAGCGCACCAATCTTTCTATCCCCCAAATCTTCGCGGAGAAAGGCGAGCCTTGGTTTCGTCGAATAGAACGTATTATTATCGAGGAGCTGGCCTCGCATCGAGGTCTGGTCATTGCAACCGGTGGAGGCGTTCCATTAGACTCGGACAACGTCGAGCGACTCCGTGCCTCCGGTCTGCTCGTATTGTTGACGGCGCATCCTGATGTCATTCTCGAACGCGTGGGGCAGGTACACAAACGCCCACTCTTAGCACAAGGTGCCGACCCGAAGCAGCGCATTCGTGCACTTCTGGAAGAGCGTGAGGCTGCCTATCGCAAGGCAGCCCATTGCGTGGTAGATACCTCTCATAGCAGCCCAGAGGAGTCGGCTGAGAAAGTCGTTCTGCTGTATAAAGTGACCCAAGGTGGTTAGAGAAGGAGATAGCACCATCGAAACACGCAGAAACGTTCCCGTCCATCTCGGAGAACGGGGCTACCATATTACCATTGGCGCCCAACTGATCGCATCGGGCGATGCGGCCGACCAGATCGCAGCCATCGCCAAAGGAGCACGCGCTGCCATCGTAACCCACCCAAACCTTCGCGCTCTCTACGGGGAGACGCTGGCCGCCACACTGCGTCTACGTGGCTGCGACCCTATTTTCTGCGAGGTAGAGGAGGGAGAGACCTTCAAACATTTGGCCACCGTCGAAAGGCTTTATCAGCAGTTCGTTGAGGCGCAACTCGACCGGCGTTGCCTTATCATTGCCCTAGGAGGCGGCGTCATCGGCGACACGGCAGGCTTTGCAGCGGCAACCTATTTGCGAGGCCTACGCCTTATTCAAATCCCCACGACCCTGCTCGCACAAGTAGATGCCTCCATCGGCGGGAAGACCGGGGTTAACCTGCCGCAAGGCAAAAACCTGGTGGGGGCCTTCTATCAGCCATCGCTTGTGCTCGTGGACATCTCCACCCTCAAAACCTTGCCTCTTCGAGAGCTACGAGCCGGTTTGGCCGAAGTCATCAAATACGGTATCATTTATGATCTAGCGTTTTTCGAGGAGACCTATCAGGCTCTCCCCCAACTCTTGAACTACGAGGTAGAGGCGCTTACCAAGGCAGTTGCCCGCTCCTGCGAGATCAAAGCCGAAGTGGTCGCCCAGGATGAAACGGAACAGGGGTTGCGTGCCATTCTCAACTTCGGTCATACTCTTGGGCACGCGCTCGAGGCAGCCACGGACTATCAACGTTACTTGCACGGCGAGGCCGTATCCATCGGGATGGTGGCGGCCGCTCTGGTGGGCGAGGAGATGGGGATCACCCCTCATGAAACAACCCATCGAATTATTGCGGCACTGCAACAGGCCGGCCTGCCAACGCAATTCCCAACCGAGGTGCCCCTCCCCGAAGTTCTGGAGATTATGCACCGAGATAAAAAAGTGGTTGCCGGGAAAACCCGATTCATTCTGGCCCGTGCTATCGGAAAAGTCGAGATCGTTCCCGACGTTCCAGATGCCGTGGTTCTCAGAGCGCTGGAACGCCACAGAGCGGGCAGCTTCTCGTCCTGACGTCATCCCTCGAACCATCGTCTGTGAGAGCTTCGTAAATAGAGTATGAGCAATACAGAACCGAATACATCTTTCGAGAGCATACAGGAGGAGTCACCGGCACTTCTACCACCTATAGCACGCCAGTTGCTGGTATTGGCTTGGCTCCTTCTCTTCGGTGGCCGCTGGCTCATCGCGCCCCTGCTGCAAGCCAACGGGCTGCTGGCGCCACAAACGTTGGCCGCACTCGACGAAGGGCTGCTCATGAAGCTCTATCTGGTTCTGTTTGTTATCTGCTGCACTTTGGCCGTCTGGCAGTGGGTACGTGACCTGGAGCACGGGGCACCATCCACGAAAGAAGAGGAAACGCGTGGCTGAACTATCTACCATTCAGGGCTACGAACTGCTGGAGCTTATAGGTGAAGGACCTCTCTTCGCCGTTTATAAAGCGCGCGATACGAAAACGAACCGTGTCGTCGCCCTGAAGCAGGTGGTGCCGGAGCGCGCTACCGATGCCCGTTTTCTTCAAGGCTTGCAGATCGGCCTCCAAAAAGCTCAGCAGCTTTCCCACCCTAACATTACAGCCCTCTACGATATCAAGCTGCAAGCCGCAAGTCCCTTTTTTGTCACCGAATATGCGCGCGGAACCAATCTGAAAGAGCGCATCCATCGCATCGCCCCCTTTACCGTTCCCGTAGCCGTAGACATCGCTTGTACCCTCGCGGATGCCCTGCGTGTAGCACACAGTCTCGATCTCCCCCATGGTGACCTGCGCCCCCAAAACATCATTGTGACTCCTGAAGGGGCCGTTAAGATCGTAGATTTTGGCGTCGCCGAAGGCATCGCCCTCTCTCCCTCGGCCCAGCAGGCGCTTCTCATGGCACGCGCACCTTACCATGCACCTGAGCTTTCCGTAACGCGCCCGGGCACCCCGGCTGCCGACATCTACGCCCTAGGCGCTATTCTCTACGAGATGCTGACCGGTGCCCCCCTCTACACAGCGGAAACGCCACAGGCCATTGCGGACCTGCATGCCTTCGCCGCTATTCCCTCCCCGCGTACGGTGAACTCCAGCGTACCTCGCGCGCTGGAGGGCATCACACTCAAATGCTTGCAGAAACGGCCGGAACAACGCTATGCCTCCGCCGCCGACCTGCTCAACGACCTCAAGGAGGTGCGCGACGCCCTGCGCTTTGGTAAACCGCTCTCCTGGTCGCTTGCCGATATCGAAAATCTCTCCGCCACCCCACCACGTCGTCCCACTTCAGAACCAACCGCTGCCACCCCTGTGTCGTCACCTGCTACGGCAGGCGGTGAAACTCCTCAGCCCGTGAGACCCATTGCCATGCCCTCATCCACAAATCGCCTTCGTGCCCGTGAAGAGCGCCTTTCTAGCTGCCTCCTTGCCGCTATAGGCGCCGTATCGGCCGTGATCGTGCTGCTGGTGGTGGCCTTCTATGCCGTCTACCATACCTACTGGGTCGCCCCGCCGCCTATTCACGCCCCGAATCTGGTGGGAATGAATATTGATGACGCCCAAAAGCTGGCTTCTCAGCTTCATATCCATCTCCTACTGCACGGCGATTACATGGACAAGCCACGCAACATCATCTATAAAACCGATCTTTCTCCCGGTGAGGAGATACGACCCGGCCACTATATCAACGTCTGGTACAGTAAAGGCCCAACCTATGTGAACGTTCCGAATGTGGTAGGGCTGCCACGAGACCAGGCGGAACAGAAGCTCCTGAGCGTGGGGCTAAAAGTTGGGCAGGTGATACCGGTCTATAGCAACACGGTGCCCCAGGGCGTTGTTGTGAGCCAGGATGTTTCCGACAAGAAGCGCGTGCTGCACGATACCGCCGTAGACCTTACCGTAAGCGACGGCCCTCAACCCGACTATGCCCAGCCGGCTCCCCCATCCAATAACACAACCGATAACAACTCTACCACGCCCCCACCCGATACCAACAGCTCTAACGATCAACTGCAAACCCATGAATTTAAATCTACCATCGTGCTAGAGCCCACGGCCACCAGCGGGCCAGGCCCTTGGGAGGTAAGGATATCCTATACCGATGCTACCGGCATCCCCATAGATATTATTGATGAACAGCACTACGCCGGCGATAAAGTGCCTATTGACTTTACCTACCAGGGCGATCACTTCACCCTGCGCATCTACTACAACGACCAGCTCGTATTACAGCATGTCTACTATGCCTCTCAAGCTCAATCCGATCCAAAAGGCAACACACCATGAGAACCGTACGGATTGCGCCCTCTCTTCTATCGGCCAACTTTGGCCGGCTCGCCCAAGCCGCTAAAGAGGCCGAGGAGGCCGGCGCGGAGTATCTGCATTTCGATGTGATGGATGGCCGCTTTGTGCCCAACATCACCATGGGGCCGGCGGCTTTGCAGGCCCTTCGCCCCATCTCTTCGGCGTTCTTCGACGTTCATCTGATGATCGTAGAACCGGAACGCTACATCGAAGACTTCCGCCGTGCCGGTGCCGATGGAATTACCGTACACGCGGAGGCCTGCACCCACCTCCAACGCACCCTTTCCCATATTCGCAGCTTGGGCGCGAAGGCCGGTGTCGCTCTTAACCCTGCCACCCCCCCAGATGTGTTAGAGTATGTTTTGGAAGACCTTGACCTTGTTCTCGTTATGACGGTAAACCCCGGTTTCGGTGGGCAGGAGTTTTTAGCAACCATGCTGCCCAAAATCGAGCAGGTGCACCAGCTTGTGGCGCGTGTCTCCCACCCAATAGCCATCGAGGTGGATGGAGGCATTGACGCGCATACCGCACCGCAAACGGTTGCGCGCGGTGCAAACGTGCTTGTGGCGGGAACGGCCATCTATCACCATCCTGAAGGGGTAAGTGCTGGAGTGCGCGCTCTTCGCCGCGCCGTAGAGAGCTTGCGATGACACAAGAAGATGTAAACCACCCCTCCCTCGACCTCCCTCCCTCTCCCCGCTCGCGCCGCCTGCGAACGGTTGGGGCGTTGCTCATGCTCGCCATTCTCGGCATGATCGCATTTGGGTGGTTCTATTTCCAACCTAAGCTATCGCACGCCGTACATGCGAATTCTCATATCGTACACGATCTTCGCTACCCTCCCATCCTACGAGAACATGCCCGTAAGGTTGCCCTGACGCAACTGATGTTCGGCATCTACTACTGGGCCTTCTGCTTCCTGCTGGTACTCGGTCTGCTATTTGTGGCCTGGCTTGACATCGTCGAGACACGGGTACGCGCCCTGCTTGCTCGACGCGATATGGTACGACAGATCGCCACTTCCGGTCGCGCAACATCCTCTCTTGAGGGGGAGGGCGTCGGCCTTGAGGAAGAGGAATGACCGAATCGGAACGCTGGATGCGCCGTGCTCTTCGGCTTGCGACAAAAGGCTTTACCGCCCCCAACCCCATGGTAGGCTGCGTACTGGTGCGTAATGGCGTGATGGTTGGGGAGGGCTACCATGTCGCAGCCGGCATGCCCCATGCCGAGGTGAATGCGCTACAACAGGCTGGCGAACGCGCACGTGGCGCAACCGCCTATGTCACCCTTGAACCCTGCTGCCACTATGGTCGCACCCCTCCCTGCACCAAAGCGCTCATCGCCGCCGGTGTGCGACACGTGGTGGTGGCCACTCTCGATCCAGACCCACGTGTACAAGGGCGAGGCATTGCAGAGTTGCGCGAAGCGGGCATTTCCGTGGAGGTTGGCGTAATGGAACCGGCAGCCCGCGCCCTCAATCGCGCTTTCTTCCACTTCCATGACACCGGCCTGCCTCTCATTACGCTTAAGGCGGCCATGACCCTCGACGGCAAAGTGGCGACCTCCACCGGCGATACACGCTGGATTACCGGCCCAAAAGCCAGGAACTACGTGCACCGGCTCCGCGCCCAAAGCGGAGCTGTACTGGCCGGCATCGGCACCGTGCTCGCCGACGATCCGCGCCTCGATGCGCGTCTGCCGGGTCGCCGCTTACCACGTCAACCGCTGCGGGTCATCGTAGATAGCCACCTTCGCACCCCTCCCTGCAGTGCCGCCGTTCTCCTGGCCCAACAAAACCCACACACCCAACCGTTGCTTATTGCGACCACAGCGCCAACCCCCCCGAAAGAACTTGAGGTAACCGGCGTCGAGGTCGTTCCTCTGCCCGCCGACTCCGCAGGGCGAGTAGACCTTCACGCCCTCATTCATCACCTGGCCGAACGCCAAATTATCAGCGTACTGGTAGAAGGGGGGCCCACGCTACACGAGGCATTCCTTAAGGCCGGATTGGCGCACCAGGTGATCTTCTTCATCGCCCCCAAACTTGTAGGTGGAAAAAACGCACCGACGGCCGTTGAAGGGGAAGGCGTCGCTACTCTCGCGCAAGCATGGCAACTCGGCCCATTCACCATTCGCCGTTTTGCCCCCGACATTGTTCTTGAGGCCGATATACTCCTCTGAAGTGCTTTCTAAAGCGATAACGAAGTTGGCCTGCCCACTCTGCCGCTGTGCATGGCCTCACATCGCTCTCGAAATGCCGGCTTGCCTTTACCCTACCAAACGCCACTCGCCCATCCGCCGTCGTTCTCTCTGCCGGTCGAACACACTCCATAACCACTGCAGGGTTTTGGAATTATTCCACCTACTATCACCGATGGCTTCCAATTATTGAGGCCTTACCAACTCCATCCCAAGCACCCACCCAAAAGCGCGTAGAGAAGAAAGCTCTCTCCCATCAACTTCCATGAAAGTCCATATAGTCGGCTAAGGCCGAAAATGACACGCTCTATCGAATCCGAACAACACACCGTCTCCATCAGCCGAAGATAGCTTTGGGCCTCTTGTAGAAAACGTCCCCAGCAGGCTATTAACACGGCCAAGTCGCTCTCTTGCACCTCCTTTGAAGAAAGACAGCTTCTCTATATCTGACCGATCTTTGCTTTTTAACTCGCGAAGCGGCGGCACAGACACCCTACAGGCTGAGGGCCGGCCAAGGCGATGTGGGTATAAACTGTATCCCCGTAAGCCTCGGGCATAGTCTGTCGCCTCCTCGAATGAGTGAATAACCCACCCGTTGCGTTCGATGTCACACAAACTTTCACGAAGAGGTCGTAACAGAGAAGTGTCCATCGGTTTTGCGGCTTCCAAAGGCATCTGAGCGATTTGCCACTGCAGATAATAAAGAACCTGACCTAATTCAATAAATTGACAGAGCCAGCATCGCATCAACTCCCGGTCAAAGCCCTTCAGACCCGAATTGGAGACCTCTATCCGGTGCCAAATAGGCTCTAAACGCTCCATGAGAATCTTGCTGAAAGGGATAGACCGATCCCAGTCTTCCGATCGCTCTTTTGAAAACGTTTCCTCTATGCGGATTCTCTTATGAAGTCGTCCCTCCACCGATGGAATAGACGCCGACAGGACAGTACAGTTGGCTAACACGTCATTGAAGGAGTGGGTGGCGCATGCCAAACATGTAAAATCTCTCACAAGTCGGCACCAATACAGCCAAGTAGACCTTCAGCCGCGAGCAGACGGCAACCGCTGAACGAGCGCCTCATATCTTCTCTGTGCGAGCAACCATGTTCTTGCGTTGCCGGTAGCCCTCGGTGGCAGTGTAGCCATAAGAAGCGATTTGGTGGTAGACTGCCGAATTGGGCCGAGGCCTTTGCGAAACTCGCACCCTGGCTGCCAGAGCACATCCATGAGACTAAAGCGCAGGTCGGTGAGTACCCCTTCAGAAAGTTGACACCAAGACCGACTCATTTTGTTAAACAAGGCCTCGAAGTTCTCCAATAGAGAGTAGTCGGATGTATCCCTACTTAATTTGGCCAGCGATGCACCGTCAAGGAGCTGCTCTCGACATCTCGTGCTCAGCGACGCGGTGTCATAAAACATCTGGAGCAACGGCAGCACATGCTCCCTTCTCCAGTCCCTCATATCCTCTTCCTGAACATGCATCAAATGATAGAGCTTTGAATAGACCGTATCTATCCAAATATCACGGTTCATTTGTTGCCTATCCTACCATCTACAATGCAGCTACGGGTGCAACGATTGTAATTCTTCCAGCATTTCCTGACATTTTTCAGATTAGGTTTTCTAAAATCCTCCCCAACAGGCTCCCGATTCATCACAGGACAATTCCCCACATACTCATATAAGTTTATCCCTCCTATAAACCCTATCGGGTCGCGCGTCAAAAACCTGCCTGCTCGCATCGTCTCTTTTCCTGCATTCCTACTGTCGGGTTCTGTTACGATGAACGTTCTACTGTCTCTCCAGTGTACGCAAAGCTCTTCGGGCAGCTCGTATTATGGTTGCCCCAAGTTTCCCCCGTACCTTTCCCTCGGCTATAGCACGAATGTGCGAGAGGGCCTCTTTATCTTTAAGTTTGATCAGAGCTTGTAAAAGCTCCATACTCCATGAATAGTCAGCAATGATTAAGTAAGCATATAGTAGATGTCGCAATGAACGTGACATCCAAGACAGATCTGCCGGATTTAAATGCTGCAGCAAATAGCGGGTTACAAACACAACTAGATTCGGCCTATCCGCCAAAATCGCATCTTCCAATGTCCACGAGAGAAGCGGCTTCCAGCCATATTGAACCGCAATACCTATTCCTTCCCTGAAAGAACCTGAAAAACCTTTCCAGAGTATATTTCCAAGCAAAAGCCACCCACATAAGGCCGCGTAGAAGGCAAAGTGAGAATACAGTTGAGACGGCACAGCTAAAGTTAGATTGGAATACGCGATCCCTATGCCAACACCTAGGAAGCCTAATAACCCAGGAACAGCTATACGCAAGCAGTAAAACCCGCGTCGAAGTAAGGCCCAAAAACCCAGTTGATACATCACAAGCCAGGCTGGGGGCGAATGAGTGATAGGGGAAGGATGTGGGGGAACTTGCTTCTTTAAGTAGGCAATAACTTCCTTTTGATGAGAGACGCGCTTTGGCAGAAAGATACATTTTCCATCTCCTAAAACTACCCATGTATCCTCATCCTCAACGAGAGCGAAAAGGTTTTGGATAGGGATGGTTGTCGTATTAAAGCAATGTTGCTCGACCAATTCCTCATGAGCAATGTACAAACGATAGGTTTGTAAGTGAAAAAACAGTGCTGTACCCTCCAAAATGAGTGCGAGATGCAGAGCGACGAAAAAGCAGGGAACCGCTATTCTCTCCCAGAGAAGAAGCAGCAGTAGGACAAAGAGAGAGAACCCCAATTATACAAGTTCGACGAACAGCCCAAGATACTCGATAATCGTATGCCATGCCTTGCTTTGCCTAGCTTATTGTGGTTTGGAAACTCCTAGCATACTTCTCCTGCAAGGGCACTTCCGCCTGCCCCGCCCCATCGCCATATATTCCTAAGTGGGGAAGGTGGTGTTAGCGGCAAAACCCATTTCACAATACCGCAAAACAGACAAGAAGCTATTCCTGCTGCCAGGCCACATGAAAGACATTTATAGGCATGATAAGAATTAAACCCCGTATGACATTTCAAATAGGCGTCACATATCTCTTCTAAACAGGAGGTAACAATCCCACAAACAATCCCTGCTAAACAGTTAGCTATCAGTGCGGCAGGTGGTAGAAAGGACGATAGGAGCCAAGATATAAGGAGGCTACAAGCCACACCTCCAACACAACTAGCTGCCAGACGGCACAAGATATCACCTACTGGCACACTGTTTTGGCCAGTTTCATCTGAGCCGTAACTATTAAACAAAGTTGCAATAGCGTTGGCTAAAGCAAGTCCACAGAGAATAACTCCTAGTGCTTTCGGTCTTGGTGAGGGGTTTGCATAGATAGGTGAGCCATATCCAGATGTATCATGCATCATTAGTGGGTTGTTATTCACATACTCATACAGGTTTATCCCACCCTCAAACCCTATCGGGTCTCGCGTCAAAAAACGACCCGCCAACACATCATAGTATCTAAAACCCCAATAAACACAAACCCGTCTCCCAATCCGTAAGTAGTCCGCCCCCCATAACCCACTGTAGGGATCTTGAGAGGCTGTCGGGTCACTGCTCGCTACCTTCCGCACACCATACCCGTCAAACAGGTAACTCGCTACCACATTCCCACTCCCTGCATCTACCTGCTGGCTCACGTTCCCCTGACCATCCGGCGTGTACAACAACACC
>NZ_DATGLN010000215.1:0-38316 GCF_035294165.1 Chthonomonas sp. | reverse complement strand
GGAGGTGGTACCGTTCCAGAGGAGGGTATCGTTTTGGGCAAAGCCGGTGCCCACAAGGGTTAGCTGCAGGTCTCCCGAACCGGCAGCCACACTGGCAGGAGCCACAGAAAGCAACTGCGGGCCGATCCGAAAGAGGGTTCCGGCGCCGTCATAGGCAAACCTAGCGTTACCGCCAAATACGGTTATTCCATAAAAGTTCCCGTCATGACCTTGTATCACTCCGGCGTAGGAACCCACCCCATCAAAAAGGGCTCCATACACACCCGAACCCGGACCGTGTAGCACCTGAAACCCTGTGCCGTCCGGGTTCAGTTTGTAGAAAACAAATTGCCCATCATAGGGGTACCCGCCGTTTACTCCATACAACGTGCCATCTTTACTCTGTATTAGAGAGGTACCGTTATGCGCTCCTTCTCCCCCAGCAAAGCTATGAAGCACTTGGAAGTTGGTGCCGTCTGGGTTTATCTTAAAGATAACCCCATAGCCCGTGCTCCCTCCATTTATGGTCGTTCCGTATAACGCCCCATCCTTCCCTTGAAGGAGGGCGGCAATGGGGTTAGCACCATCCTGGTTGAACATGCGAAATTCGCCGGTCAGTGCCGAGAAGGTATGAAGGACTTGGAAGCCGGTGCCATCGGGGTTGATCTTAAAAATCACCCCGGTGCCGTTGGTGCCGCCTGCGATGGCTGTGCCATAGAGGGCGCCGTCTCTTCCTTGAATGAGACCTCCAACCGGATTGGAGCCATCCAAAGCATTGCCGTATTGGTCGGTTACAGAGCCAAAAGCATGCAGCACCTGGAAGTTCGTCCCATCCGGGGCCACTTTGTAAACAACCCCTCTACCATAGGCATTTCCTGCTGCGCCTTGGGGAAAGCCGCTATTGGAGGCACCATCAAAAGTTGTCCCATACAGGTATCCATCGGCACCCTGTATCACCCCACTCATGGGGTGTGTGCCATCTAACAAGTCCCCATGCGCATCGCTTTGGGAACCGAAGACATACAACACCTGAAAGCCCGTGCCGTCTGGGTTGACCTTAAAGAGCACTCCATTATTGGAAGAGATAAACGAACCACCTCCCTGAAGGGTGTGAGAGACCATAGGCC
This sequence comes from Chthonomonas sp., assembly GCF_035294165.1. Classification (GTDB taxonomy): domain Bacteria; phylum Armatimonadota; class Chthonomonadetes; order Chthonomonadales; family Chthonomonadaceae; genus Chthonomonas. Next base: position 37,210 of record NZ_DATGLN010000215.1, on the reverse strand, counting down.
CGCCGTTTGTTGCCGTTCCATACAAGGCGCCATCCCGACCCTGTATGAGAACTCCATGGGGTAAGGCTCCATCGCTATTGTATTCATAGGCATTCGATAGCGCAATGGGATTGAAACTGTGGATCAAGGTAAAGTCGGAGCCATCGGGATTGACGCTGAAGATCGCTCCCTCTCCACCGGCTCCGCCGGCGTAAGTCGTGCCGTAGAGCCTGCCATCGCTCCCTTGACAGAGGGATAAGGCCCCAACACCATAGAGACCTGTAGCATATTGCCCCATTAACCCGTCGTTACTCATACACTGATGGATCACCTGAAAATCGGAGCCATCGGGCCGCATACGGTAGATAACCCCTCCTAGGCCATCAATGGGAATAGAATTGGGCCCCCCATTTGCGGTACCGTAGATCAAGCCGTCCTTCCCGAAAATCAGAGGGCCGGGGGCAAAACCGTAATAGACGGCAGATATATTTCCGATAGGGTTAGAGGGATAGGGAAATACATAAAGAACTTGGTAGTTGGAACCGTCAAGATTGATCCGATAGACCCATCCGCTCCCTGTGCCGGGTTGCACCGTGCCGTATAGCGCCCCATCAGGCCCCTGAACAACTCCCGCAGGGCCCGTTCCCACATTGCCCGATCCACTAAAGCTTTGCAACACCTGAAAGGTAGAGCCGTCCGTGGTGAGCCGGAAGAGCGTGCCTCCACCGTAGGTTCCACCTGACTGCGTCCCTCCATACAAGGCCCCGTCGGAACCCTGAATAAGAGTACCACGAGGATAGGCGCCATCCAGAGCATTGCCGTTTTGGTCGGTCACGGAGCCAAAAGAATGCAGCACCTGAAAACCGCTCCCGTCCGGATTGACCTTGAAAACCACGCCCTTGTTATTGGCCCCACCATAGTAGGTCACTCCATAAAGGATGCCGTCAGCACCCTCAATAGGGGGGCTATTGAGATTAAATCCATCCGGGCCGCTAAACGCGTGCACTATCTGGAAGCCCGTGCCGTCCGGGTTTAGTCTGAAAACCTCTCCTGTACCGTCGTGGGTCGCCCCATACAACATGCCGTCTTTGCCCCAAGTCAGGCCGCCGTTAGGCTGGCCCCCCCCGGAATTTGAGCCGAAGGTATAGATAACCTGATAGGAAGAGCCATCCGGGCGGATTTTGTACACAACGCCGGAGTCGTTTGTACCTCCGAGTTGCGTCACCCCATACAGATACCCGTCCGTTCCCTGTACCAGACTCCCAACCGGCCGTGATCCTCCGGGTGTAAATGAATGATCTGGCGCCTGTTGGGGTGGAAAATTATGTAGGATGGTATAGCCACTGCCATCGGGATTAACCCGATAGATCACTCCCTCATCAAAGGCCCCACCGACGTAATCTGTCCCATAGAAGGCGCCATCCGAGCCTTGAAGCAGCCCGCCTGGGACCATTCCATCGTCGGTACCAAAGGAGTGAAGAATGACACTCGGTTCTGGGGGAGCGCTCTGGGTTTGGGCAAGGCCCCCCCTGCTACTCAGCAGGCTTAGGCTGCAGGCTAGAAGCAGCAAGGCCGACACGCTCCATTTCCGCGTCTTCTTGGGCAAGCATGGCGTCGGCTGCCAACGCCAAAGGCCTTCTTTTCCTTCCTGCCGCAGTGTGTCGCTCCGCGTCGTCAGGTCACGAGGAAACCCAACCCGGTGTACGGCCTCAAACACCTTGTTTCCTACCTTCATCAAGTCACCAATCGGTGAGAAAGACAGCTTCCGTGGGTTCATGAACTTTGTCCCTCCTAAACTGATTGTGTAAGAGAATTTGCCTAGGGCTGAACGTTTTGAGGCCATCTTGTTGGTGGCACGTACCCTTGCATAGATCGTAATGCAATTTGCGTGCCAATTTATCAATTAAGGGAGTTATTTTTAGGGATTTCTAGCAGTTTTTTTGCAACTTTTGTTATTGAGTGTGAGGCGAGCGAGGAGCTATTGTGGTTAGTTTCCAGAGGAGAGGTTATCACAGGAAGCTGCTAGTGACCTTACTGGGCTTCCATCTCCTTGTAGGGGAAGGAGAGGGGAGGGGCTGCACCGACAGCCAATCTCACGATCGATTCTAGAGCCAGTTTACAAAGCAAGTCTACCTCGTTCGCCCCTATCCCATCCTTTCGCCCGATTCGGGAGAAAGGGGGCGGCTGTGTTGCGTCTTTCAAGGAGGAGGTTATCAGAGGAAACCGCCTGTAGGGGCAAACCTTCAGGGGGCAGGGATGGGCAACTCGAGGCCCACCCCTCGCTGACCCTTACTCGCAAATCAAACCCCGCTCCGTCAAATACGCCAATAACCGCTCAACCGACTGCTCCACACTCTCCTCCGCCGTGTGAACCACTACCTCCGGATGCTCCGGTGGCTCGTAAGGGTCGGATATCCCCGTGAAGTTGGCTATCTCCCCCGCCAACGCCTTCTTGTACAAACCCTTGACATCCCGCTCTATCAACACCTCCAGCGGAGCCTCCACATACACCTCCACAAAGGAGGCTCGACCCTCCTCCTCCGTTAAACGACGTATCTCCTCCCGTATCTCCCGATACGGAGAGATCGCCGCCGTTATCGCTATCACCCCATTGCGCGCCAATACCCGAGCCACCCAACCTATCCGGCGTATGTTGGTGTCCCTATCCTCTTTGCTAAAACCTAAACCCTTCGATAGGTGCGTCCGTACTTCGTCCCCATCTAACAACTCCACCTTGTAGCCCCGAATGCGAAACTCCGCTAACAAGGCGTTGGCCAGGGTGGACTTGCCCGCACCCGATAAACCCGTAAACCACAAGATAAACCCTTGATGTGTTCCCATGTTCTGTCGTCTCTTCTCCTTCTTTGCGCGTTTCTGCTTCGTTGAAAACCCTTAGGCCACTACGGCCTTCAGGCCACTTAATAACAGCACCACGGCCAGCACCAGACGCATCGGGCGCTCCGCCGTCTTCACACACAGATAGCTCCCCAGCAACTCCCCAGGAATAGACCCCAGCAGAAGACTGCCCAGCATCGCATAGTCTATCCCCTTCAATACCACGTTGCTTAAAGCCGCCACCCCGGTCAGCAGCACCGCATGGGCCGTCTCCGTCCCGATGGTGGTGGTGGCACCCAACCCAAACACCAACAGCAGCACCGGCCCGAACAGCGCTCCGCCCCCTACCGAGGTCACTCCTACCATCATCCCAAACACAAAACCCACCGGTATGGCTATCCACGCCGTCCGACGCGGCTTGCCCAACGCCAAGGGCAAACGCCACTCCGCAAAACGTGGATGGGCCTTTAGAGCGATGGGAAGGGCCGACACCACAAGCGTGAAACCCAGAAGATGCAAAACGAAATGGCGAAGAACCGCATCGCTCACATGTCCGTAACGGTGTAGGCCCCACAAGCCCCATATGCCCACTAAAGCGCCCGGAACGCTGCCGAGGGCCAAGAGTTTTACTAGGCGCCATTCGATGCGACCACGGCGCCAGAACACGCCCACTCCGGCAAGCCGAGAAAGCGTCGCATACGCCAAATCCGTCCCTATCGCTATCTTCGGCTCCACACCCAACAGAAATATCAGCACCGGCGTCGTTATCGAACCGGCCCCCGTGCCCGTTAAACCCACAATGAAACCGATTAACAGGCCTACCACTGTATAACGAAGATCCATCGCTTTCCTCCTTAAGAATTGGCACGCATCGCCTCGATCAACACCTGAGCCACCTCCGGACGGGTAAACTCCACCGGAGGCAACTGACCCGCACGCAACATCTCCCGAACCTTCGTCCCAGAAAGCGTTACATGCACCTCCGAAGGATGCGGACAGGTCTTGGAGGAGGCCATGCTCCCGCACCGCTTGCACCAAAACGAGTGCTCGAACTTTAACGGCACAATCCCTATCTCTTCGGCAGAGAAGGCATCGAAAATCTCTTGAGCCTCATAGGTGCCGTAGTAGTTGCCCACCCCGGCATGGTCGCGCCCCACAATAAAATGCGTGCAGCCGTAGTTCTTGCGCAGCAGAGCATGAAACACCGCCTCACGCGGCCCCGCATAGCGCATGGAGGCCGGGTTCACCGCCAAAAGGGTGCGTTCCAGAGGATAGTAGTTCTCCAGCAGAACCTGATAACAGCGCATCCGCACCGCCGCCGGAATGTCGTCGCCTTTGGTCTCTCCTACCAAGGGGTGCAGCAACAAGCCATCCACCATCTCCAGGGCTACCTTCTGCAGGTACTCGTGGGCACGATGCACGGGGTTTCGGGTCTGAAAGCCCACCACGCTGCGCCAGCCCTTTTGGGCGAAGATGGCGCGGGTTTGGGCGGGGGTGAGGTAGTATTCGGGGAAGTCGGTGTGGGGGGGCAGGGTGAGCACCTCCACCTCGCCTCCCACATACAACTCCGGTTGGACATAGAGGATGGCCACGCCGGGGTGGGCTTCGTCGGTGGTTTTGTAGATAGCTTGGGCCTCTTGGCGTTTATCGTAAGGGTAGATGTCTTGGACGTGGAGGATGGCGAGGGGCTGCCCGTCTTGGGTGGTGAGGGTGGCCTTTTGGGAGGAGGCGAGGGCTTTGGCCTGTTGTTGGGAGATGGGGAGGGTGAGGGGGAGAGTCCAGGGGAGGCCGTTGGCGAGGCGCATGGAGTGGAGGACGGCCTGATAGTCGTTTTGGTTAAGGAAGCCGGTGAGGGGGCTAGCGGCGCCGATGGCGATGATTTCGAGGTCGGAGATTTGACGTGGGGTGAGGGGGAGGGAGGGCAAGGTTCTTGCGAGCGCGAGGGTGGTTTCGTAGCGCTCTTGGGAGACAAAACGGTTGACGAGCACCCCTCCGTGAGGGGCTATGAGACCGGTAGATGCGGACATCGGAGCTGTCGGTTCCTTTCTTGTCTATTCCTAATGCGTCAGATTTGCGGAAAATAGGATACCCGATCCGGAAAAGAGAAATCAAGACTTTTTTGATTTTTTTAGTCAAGTATAGGATGGCTGAGAAAGGGTATTTCTGTTTTTTTGGATCGAAGCAGGTATTTCCAAGAAAGGGTTTCGAGCATCATTTCCGTTGTTGATCGGCTGCGATATGGTGGTAACCTTTTAGTAGAGGGCTTCGTCTAAAAGGCGTCAATCGAATCCGCCATGAGCCGGCGGAAGGGAGGTTACCGATGAGCAAAGTGGCATCGTGGACGGCGGGGATAGTGTGCGCCCTCAGCGGCACTCTTGCCCTTTTGGGGGCCTTAGGGCAGGAAAAGTCGCCGGCCTCACCCGAGGAAAACATGATGAAAATATCCCCTATCGAAGTCATTGCACGCGGTCAGGACACATGGATTTGTGGCTCTCGTGCCGGTTTGCGGCTTATTGTGAAGAACCACGATACCGACCAGCCGTTGCCCTCTCAGGTCCGTATCGTTCTGTCGCCAAAAAACAGGCCTCAGAAGACAAAGGTTCTGTTTGAAGGGGCTACCGACCGCTACGGAACGCTCGACAACAGTTTTTCTACGGCGGCTTTTACGCCAGGCACCTATCGGCTGGCTGTGAAGGTGAAGACGCCGATCGGCGAAGATGGGTTCCAAGCGGAAGTGCGATTGGTGAAGGAGACTAAAATCTATCTCACCACCGACAAACCGCTCTATCAGCCCGGGCAGGTCATCCACATGCGCGCATTGGCGCTTGATGCAGGCACGTTACGTCCGCTCGCCAAAGCGCCCATTACCTTTACGGTAACGGATGGACGTGGGAACCGAGTTTTTAAGGAGGAGAAGACGCTTTCGGATTTTGGCACGGTCGGCGCCGATTTTCAGCTGGCCGATGAGGTCAATACAGGCACCTATCGTATTGCGGCCGAAGCGCTCGATACCTCCGTGACGCGCACGGTGGAGGTGAAACCCTACGTTCTGCCCAAATTCCAGATCACGCTGAAGCCCGATCAAGGCTACTACCGTCCGGGGCAGTTAGTAACCTGCCGTTTACGTGCGCTCTACTTCTTTGGCAAGCCGGTGGCCAACGCCGAGGTGAAGGTAACGGTAAGCACCCTGGATGTAGAGAACCATGAGCTGGCGACCTTTGAGGGGCACACCGATGCCGTAGGGAGTTACACGTTTCGCTATCGGCTTCCGGAGGCACTTGTGGGACAGCCCATGGCACAAGGGAACGCCTTGGTCAACTTCAATGTAAAGGTGAAAGATACGGCCGAACAGGAACAGGAGGCAGCGGTGAGCGTGCCCGTTTCGAGCCAGCCTCTGCATATAACGATAGTGCCCGAATCGGAAACGCTTCTGCCGAATATGCCCAATAGGGTCTATGTGGCCGTCACTACGCCGGATGGGCAGCCGGTGCCGAATGCGCAAGTCCATTTCCAGATTGTGACCAATCCTAGTATCCCGAATCGAAACACCAATCTCTCGTTGCAGTGCGTCACCAATGCTTTGGGGGTAGGGGAGATAGAGTTCGTGCCTAAGGATAGCCAATGCAGGGTGCTGTGTACGGCTTCGGACAAGCAGGAGCGAAAAGGCACGCTCTCGACAGATTTAGGCACTTGGCAAACCGCAGCGCTACTGCTGCGCGTAGACAAGCCGCTGGCGAAGGTAGGGGATGTGCTGCAACTCACCTGCTTTTCACAGCAAAAAACGGGCACCGTCTACCTCGATGTGCTGCGCAACCACCAAACGATTCTCACCGATGTCATCCCCATTCAAAACGGCAAAGGAACGCTGAACTTGCCGCTTGGCCCCGATATGGAGGGCACATTGGAGTTGCGTGCCTACCAGGTGTTGCCGAACGAGCAAATACCTCAAGATGTGCGCTATGCGGTGGTGCTGCCGGCCACCGATCTGCGGATAGCCGTGGCTACGGATAAGGAGGAGTACCGCCCCGGCGCCGACGCCGTCATCCGTTTTCATGTCTCTGATCAGGAGGGGCATCCGGTGGCAGCGGCACTGGGGGTGGCCATGGTAGATGAGAGCGTTTTTGCGCTCTCCGACCTTCAGCCCGGTCTGGCCAAAATCTACTTCCTGTTGGAAAAACAGCTTCTCACCCCTCGATACGAGATTCATGGAATTACGCCGGAGCAGCTCATACCCATTCGCAATCCGCTACCGTGGCGCGAACGGCAGCGGGCAGCGCAACTGCTGTTTGCAGCGGCGCGCAACGAGGCTGAGAATGCGATGCCGCCCGGCCCGGTCTTTAGGGGGGGTGGGCCACGTCTCCTCCCCCAAGCCATTGGAATGATGCCGGTACAGGAGCAACAGAGCCACTCCGTCTATACTCTCAACATAGATACCTATCGGGAACGGTATCTGAAGTTGGTTCAGACCGTTTATCAGAAGATGGAGGAATCGCTTGCCCAAATCGAACAGGCGATAAAGACCTACGAGGCGCAAAGCGGGAACCATGGTGCAGCCGAATTGACACCGATGCAGCTAGTGGATAGAGGGTTGTTGCCGAGGAAGGCCTTGTATGACCCTTGGGGGCGTCCCTACCAGATAAGCATTCAGGGAGCGGGAGCGAACGTGCAGATACGTCTGACGAGCGCCGGCTTGGATGGAAAGTTCGGTAGCGGCGACGATTTTACGCTTTGGGGGCCGGGAGCGATGTTAGAGATGCGGGATAGGGCTGCAATGGGCGGGTTCGTCGGAGGGCTTGTGGCCCCGGCTGAAAACGCTCGCGTGGTCTTTGCAATTCCGAAAGCGGCCAGCGCCCTCGCAAATCCGGTGGGGGCCGGCACCCCTGAGCCGCGCATAAGAAGCTACTTCCCGGAGACTCTCTATTGGAACCCCAATCTCATCACAGATGCGCAAGGCGAGGCAACTTTGCGGCTGCCAATGGCCGACTCGATCACTACCTGGCGCATGAGCCTGCTTGCCAACAGCCTGCAGGGAGCCATCGGCAGCACCACAAAGAAAGTTCGTGTGTTTCAGCCGTTCTTTGTAGACCTCAATCTGCCCGTGGCGCTAACGCAGGGCGACCGCATCTCCCTGCCCGTTACCATCTACAACTATCTGCCTAAAGCCCAGAAGGTGAGGCTGGTGTTGAAGTTGCAGCCGTGGTTTCGGCTTGAGGGCAGCAACGAGCGCGAGCTAACGGTGATGCCGGAAGAGGTTACCGTAGTGCATTTCCCCATCGTGGCCGAGGGATTAGGCCAGCAGTCGCTCACCGTAATGGCTTACGGAAGTCAGCTCTCCGACGCGATTCGGCGGCAGATAAGGGTAGAGCCGAACGGGCAAAAAGTAGAGATCGTTCACAACGGAACGTTGCAGGGCACCGTTACCCAACAGATTGTCTTGCCACCCGATGCCGTGTCAGGAGCGAGCAAGGTGCTTGTGAAAATCTATCCGGGCACCTTTAGTCAGGTTGTGGAAGGTCTGGACGGGCTGCTGCAGATGCCCTATGGGTGCTTCGAGCAGACCTCTTCGACCACCTACCCTAACATCCTGATCCTGTCCTACTTGCAAAAGACCCATCAGGTGAATCCGGCTATACAGATGCGGGCCGAGCAGTATATAAGCATCGGCTATCAGCGCTTAGTTACCTTTGAGGTAAAGGGCGGCGGATTCTCATGGTTTGGTAACCCACCGGCGAATCAGGTACTGACGGCCTACGGACTGCTCGAGTTCTCCGACATGGCCAAAGTACGTGATATAGACCCGCAGATCATCAGTCGCACACAAAAGTGGCTTGCAGGAAAACAACGGGCCGATGGTAGCTGGCTGGAAGAGGGGCCTGGGATCGCCGAGGGAATCATCAATAGGCAGACCGGCGCCTTGCGCACCACCTCCTATGTGGATTGGGCGCTGGCGGAGAGCGGCTATACCGGCCCGGAGGTGGCAAGAGGTATCGCCTATGTCGAACAACATCTGGATGAGAGCGACGACCCCTACACCCTGGCGCTGGTGCTGAATCTGCTGGTGGCCGCACGAAAAGACGAGCCGAACACCGCACGCGTGGCACAAAAGCTTATCGCCCTAGCGCATACCACCGATGACACCGCATGGTGGGAAGGGAAGACGGTGACCTTTACGGGCGCCACGAATTTGGGGGCCGATTTGGAAACCTGCGGTTTGGCTGCCTATGCGCTGGCGCGATGGGGAGGAGACCCTGCTTTTACCACCAAAGCGCTCAACTATATTGTGCAGCACCGCGACGCCGGTGGAACCTGGCAGACGACGCAGGCCACCGTTTGGTGTATGCGTGCCCTTCTCTATGCCAGCAGCCAAGGCACCGCAAAGGGAACCGGCACGGTTACGGTGGTGATGAACGGCCAAAAAGTCGCCACGCTTTCGGTTACCGAGGCGAACCGCGACATTATGCAGCAGGTTGAGATTCAAAACCCTCTGCAAAAAGGGGAGAATCGGCTCGAAATTCGCTTCAAGGCCGACGCCCTTTCCGGAAAGGGGGCGCTGGGCTATCAGGTGGTAAGCCGCTACTATCTGCCGTGGCGCGACACCATGCCGCCTGTGGCGCCTAATGCAGAGCCGCTTGCTCTGGCCGTGCACTACGATCGAACGACCCTAGCACAGAACGATACGGTGGGCGTGACGGTCACCATCCATAATAACACCAATGGCACGGTGGAGATGCCCCTGATCGATCTGGGAGTACCGCCCGGCTTTACGGTGGAGACGGATGGTTTAGAGGAGGCCGTTAAGGCGAAAACCATAGATAAATACACGGTGGCAGCACGGCAGATCATCGTCTATCTCCAGAAGCTCGCGCCTAACCAGACGGTTACGTTACGCTACAAAGTGCGCGCGCTCTTCCCTGTGAAGGCGCTTACGCCGCTGAGTAAGGTCTACCCCTACTACGACCCTGAGAAAGTCACCATCGTTCCACCGCAGTCCGTGGTGGTTGAGTAGGCAGGCCTAAAAGCCGGAGGATTAGGGGGCAGCAAAGTTCGATGTTGCCCCCTAATCTTTTGCAAACGGCTGAGGCTTGAGCGGTATAATGCCTCCTGTAATACGCCTGGAGAGGAACCGCCTTTGCGACGCGAGCGATTTTATGCCTATCTATCGTTTGTTGTTATGGCTTGCCTCCTCTGCCGGCAAAGTGTAAAGGCCCAACCAACCTCCCCACATCCGAAGCTTATTCTCGTGCTTTGTGATGGCCTTACCGTTAGAGACCTGGAGGACCAGCATCATCCTGCTCTCTATCTTCTCGCTCGGTCGGGCGCGGTCGGCCTTATGAACGTGCGTACCCCACAGCGTTCTTCCCCCATGTCGGCGCTGCTTACGTTGGCGGCAGGTCAAGTGGAGGCGGCGCAGCCCACCGATGGCTGGGCTTTCCAGCAACAGGAGCAAGTTCCTAACGCGCGAGGCACGGCCGGCATTCTCTATCTGCGGTATACAGGGCTGGTTCCTACAAAGCCTATCGTTCATCTGGGCATCGCCTCGCTTTGGCGACGCGGGTTGAATACGGTGTTGGTAGGCTCCCTGCTGAATAAGGCTAGGCCACCTGTCGTTGCGGCGATCTACGGCAATGCCGATGCGTGGTGGCCCGATCGGAGCGCTGCCCTGCTGGCAACCGATGCATTTGGGCAGGCGGAAGGCGATCTGCTTTCTGTCCGACCCGATGCGGAGGCCCCTTTTGGGCGGAGCGATAAGCGAATGGACTGGTTTTATGGCAGGGCGCTGAGCGGCACGGCATCGCTCTGTGTGATTCGACTGGGCGACATGACGCGATTAGCCGCGCTGCAATCAAAACTTTCGCCGAACACCTTCGAGGCGTTGCGAGAGAAGGCCCTTTCAAGGCTCGATGTGCTGCTTTATATGCTGTGGAGCTTCGTGCGTGAGAACGGGCATGCGGATTTAATGCTTGTTTCGCCTGTTGCTGCGCGAGATAGGGCGTTACCGGACGCTTGGCAGCGTCTTACTCCCCTGGTGGCGATAGGGCCGGACTTTCCGGCGGGATTGCTGACATCGCCGACCACGCGTACGCGAGGTCTCGTGGCAAATACCGACCTGGCACCCACAATTTTAAGCCTCTTTCATGTCCCGATACCGCCCACCATGACGGGACGTCCTTTCGTTTCCGTGCCCTATGGGGATGGAGCGCACCGACTTGCGGCGTTGGCGCGAACGGATTATGTGAGTGTGCTCAACGCGCGGACTGTGGTAGTTGGTATGGTAGCTATCGGAGCGCTGGGATTCCTAACGGCGGTAGGGGCGTTGATGGCGCATCGCCTTCAGAAGCGGAGGCTGGCGCGCGCCCTTTCGGCCGTTTTTGTGTGGGGACTTAATCTTCCCACGGCGTTGCTGCTGGCACCGCTATGGGTACCTCCCACACGCTGGGAGTACATTCTTCGAATCGTAGCCTGGATGAGCGTGCTTACAGCGGGTTGCTATGGGGTAGGACGATGGATACGCTGGAGACCGCCGAGTGTAGCCTGCCTCGTCTGCATTCTATTAATAGCGTTCGATCTGTGTAGCGGCCAGCAACTCATTAAAGATTCGTTGCTGAGTGGGTATGCGCTATCGGGCATTCGCTACTATGGCATTGGGAACGAGTATTTGGGGGTTCTGGTGGGCATGGCATTGATAGGAGGGTGTGCTTGGCTTGACGATTTGGAGACGATACGGGCTGGGCAAGCCCAACGTTATCGCGGGGTGTTGGTAGGGCTATGGATTGGAATGGCCTTGCTGTTTGGTTGGCCCTATTGGGGGGCGAATTACGGTAGTTTGGTGGTTACCGGCGTGGCATTCGGCTTAGGGCGAGAAGCGCTTTGGAAGCGGGCGGTAACGGTAGCTAAAGCGGTGGTGCTGGGTGGGGTAGGCATGATTTTTGCTTTTCTCTTCGGTGAGCTGGATGTTGTGTTGGCGCATGGGGCTAGCTCTCATGCCGGCTATGTGTTGCAGGAGACCGCGCACGGACGGGGGGTGGGCTATATCGTGCAGATCGCTCTCCGTAAGCTGGCCATGAACCTTCATCTCCTAGCCTCTCCCTATCTCTACTTAGGCATAGGCGTTGTCGTAGCCATTTTAGTGGTCGCTTTTGGTTTGGTGCGAGCCGCGGTACGAGAGAGCCTGTTGCAGCGCCCATACACGGCAAGTGGTCTTAAAGTGTTGCCTGCGGCCGTTGCAGCCGCCCTGCTCTTTAAAGATTCGGGAGTGGTGAGCACCACGTTTCTTTTGGGAACGACCTGTGCGATTCTCTTATGGTATGTGTTGCAGGAGGCAGCCGAAGAGAAAAGGGGGCGTGAGAGCGCGCGATCTCGTTGCGCTCCGACGCCCACCTAAGCGGCTAAATCGAGCATGGAAGCGTTGTTGGTGTTGAACTCAACGCGGCTGGCTTCAGGAATAAACTGCACCCGATTCTTGACAGGCTGAAATTCCACGCGATTCGATAGAGCCTGAAATCGAACTCGGCTCTGCACAGGGTGGTACTGCAGGCGATTCTGCACAGAGCTGAATTGCAGTCTGTCTTGCGTGCCGATCTGGTTCATGTGAGGTTCCTCCTTTCCCTGCGAAAGGCCCCTCGGCGGCAAGACGATTTTATGTTCGGTCGTTTCCTGCTTCCTGTTCCGCTTACTTTTGCCGGATTTTAGGCCTCCTGGTCTAAAATCGGAAGCGCATCGTTTGTAAGCAAGCCGACCATACGAACATGCTCCGATGAACCTCGCACGACGACGCGCTCTTTTACAGGGATGAAGCGCACCTGATCGGTTACCGGCGCATAATGGATACGATTTGGGATGGGTGCGCACCTTATTTGTCCTTCTGGGGTGTTGGCAGCACCGCTCCCTTGCGTGTCGAGCGGCATATCACCTCCTCCTTTCTACGCCAAAGCCTCATCAGCAGATGGGCTGATGAGGCGGTTTGACACGCCATTAGGTTATCGGATGGCGGTGTTTAGGCGCTAACTGAGAGAAGCGCGAGTTTTTGGCGCTCGACGGAGTTTCAAACGCAGATGGGCGTTGCGCGGGTAAGCGGCAGATCGGAGTGGCCCATGAGATAGAGGTCTACCCCACGAGCCGCTTCACGGCCTTCGGCGATGGCCCAGACGATGAGCGACTGCCCACGTCGCATATCTCCACAGGCGAATACGCCGGGGACGCTGGTGGCGTAGTTGCTATCTGTCTTTACATTGCCGCGCTGATCAAGCTCCACGCCTAGTTGCGCCAATATGCCTCCGTGTTCGGGGTGCACGAAGCCGAGGGCCAGCAGCACGAGGTCTACATCGAGTTCAAATTCGGAGCCGGGTATCTCTTCCATGCGGCGGCGTCCCTCGGCATCCGGCTGGCTCCACTGCACGCGCACGGCATGGAGTTTTTTGACTTTTCCGTTTTCACCGGAAAACGCTTTGGTGCTAACACACCAATCGCGGATGCCGCCCTCTTCGTGGGCTGCGGAGGTGCGAAGAATCATGGGATAGCGCGGCCAAGGCATGGTCTCGTCGCGGCTTGAAGGCGGCTTGGGCATGATCTCAAACTGATAGACCTCGATGGCGCCTTGGCGATGGACGGTGCCGAGACAGTCGGCGCCGGTGTCGCCGCCGCCCAAGATGGCCACCCGCTTGCCGGCCGCGGTGATTTGTGGTTTATCTTCGGGCCAAATGCCGGCAACGCGACGGTTTTGCTGCGGGAGAAACTCCATGGCGAAGTAGATGCCCTCTAGCTCGCGTCCGGGAACGTTAAGGTCGCGTGGCACGGTGCAGCCGCCGGCGAGCACAACAGCATCGAAATCGCGCCGCAGCTCCTCGCCGGAGATATCCACCCCTACGTTGACGTTGGGGCGGAAGATCACGCCCTCTTCCTCCATCTGCTTGAGCCGTCGGTCTAGCACCCATTTTTCCAGCTTAAAATCGGGGATGCCATAGCGCAAGAGACCTCCGATGCGGTCGGAGCGCTCGAAGACGGTGACGGTATGGCCGGCCCGATTGAGCTGTTGGGCGCATGCGAGACCGGCCGGGCCGGAGCCGACGATAGCCACTTTGCGCCCGGTGCGCTTGGCCGGCGGTTCGGGCTTAATCCAGCCCTCGTCCCAGCCCATGAGGGCGAGGCTCTCCTCAATGCGGCGAATGGTTACCGGCTCTTGATTGATGCCGAGCACGCAGGCGGCCTCGCAGGGAGCCGGGCAAAGTTTTCCGGTGAACTCGGGGAAGTTATTGGTAGCATGAAGTTCGGCTAAGGCCTCGCGCCAACGGCCACGATAGGTGAGATCGTTCCAGTCTGGGATGATATTGCCCAGAGGGCATCCCTGATGGCAAAACGGAATGCCGCAGTCCATACAGCGTGCTGCTTGGCGTTGTAGCTTCTCGCGAGGAAACTCCAAATAGAACTCGCACCAATCCTTCTTTCTCTCCTCCACGGGGCGACGCGGAGGCAACTCACGCTGATACTTTAAAAAACCTTTTGGGTCTGCCATGGCCTTTCGTCTCTAAATGAAAGTCTCCGCGCTTTTGGGCGGTTATCGGGGCACACCCAAATTTGCCACCAATCACGTTCAAAGCACGGATTATTATTATACACCATTGAATCGCAAGATAAAAGATAGGGCTTTGTTTGGTCAAACCTAGCTACGGGAACGGGTACCATTTAAACACGATATTTGGGAAAGGATGAGACGCTATGGATAAGGTAAGGTGGGCTATTTTGGGCACGGGAGGCATTGCGCGCAAGCTGGCCAATGCCATACGCCACTCGCGCCACGGGGAGCTGGTGGCCGTGGCAAGCCGAACGCAGGCCTCTGCCGACGCATTTGGGCAGGAGTTTGGCATTCCACGACGTTATGAGGGCTATGCTCGTGTCTTGGATGATGCCGATGTGGAGGCCGTCTACATCTCGCTGCCAAACCATCTGCACGCGGAATGGACGGTGCGTTGCGCAAACGCCAAGAAGCATGTGCTGTGCGAAAAGCCCTTTACCGTGAACACGGCCGAGGCCGAGTACGCGCTCGATGCGGTTCGGCGCGCGAAGGTTTTATTTATGGAGGCCTTTCAATATCGTTGCCATCCCACTATGCAGCGCATCTGTGAGCTGATCCGTGAGAAGGCCATCGGGGAGCTGAAGCTTATTCATGCGAGCTTTCAGTACAATCTCGGCCCGAAATACGATAACATTCGGCTTTCCAACCCGGCAGCCGGTGGGGGCATTATGGACGTGGGATGCTACACGATATCCTTCGCCCGCCTTGTGGCCGGCGTTGCAGTAGGCCGCACCTGCACGGAGCCGATTGAGTTAAAGGGCTGTGCGCACATTGGGACGGTGAGCCGGGTAGATGAGCAGGCCACCGCGGCGCTGAAGTTTCCTGAAGGGATTGTGGCCTATCTCGCCTGCGGCACGCAGGTGCATTTTGATGCCACCGTGCGCCTTTTTGGGTCGGATGGTAGCCTTGAGGTGGCCAACTTATGGGTGCCGCCTACTGAGGGAAACACCATCCGTCTGCTGCGTGGAGGAAAGACCGAGGAGATTAGGGTAGAGACCAACAACGACCCCTATACCATTGAGGCCGATCTCTTCGCGCAGTGTCTGAGGGAAGGCCGCTTGGAAGCGCCGACACCCGCTATGACCTACGCGGACACGTTGGGCAACATGCAGGCGCTTGACCGGTGGCGTGCCGAGGTCGGCCTCGTCTTCGATGTCGAGCGCACTTCGTAGACGATTGAACTTTTTGGCCTCCATTGCGTCTATACCGTCAATCGAGCGTTGCAAAGGGTATAGGCGTCGTAAACGCCTAGAGGAGGAGCTATGTTGGCGAAACGTGTTATCTGCCCCATGTGTGCGGTTTTGGGAGCCTTTGTCTTACTGAACGGGCTTCCGATGAAAACGAGCGCGTTGCCCCAAAATGCCGATGGCCAAGTTTTGCAAGGCATGCAAAACCTCTATCTTACCGGGCCGGTTATGCGGTTCTATTCGAATGCCGACCCCGATTCCATTCCACCTATTCCCGACAGTGTCTTGCAATTGGCCAACTTCTCGAAAGGGGCTAACCGTCATATCTATTTGAACATGACAAGGGTACGACAGGTTATCGCGAGAGACGAGGCGTTGGCCGTGTTCTTAAACGATGCAAGTGTAGGCCCCAGGCTACAACAGGCCCTGCAGCAGGCCCTTCTTTACGCCGGTTTAGAGGCCAACCCAAATGCCGGCTTCAACAGTTACAATGAACTCAACGCGGTGTTTGGTGGAAAGCGAAGGGCGCGTATTGCCGCCAACCCCAATCGGCTTCTAAAGCGTGGTAGAAAGGTACAGCCGGCCCCTGATGTAGCGCCTGATGCGCCGAATACGGTTACTCCTGTGCCTAACAACACCCAGCCGACCGCAGGGAATAACAATATCCAGCCGAACAAGGGGGTAAACCGTAAAAACTTCATTGCGGATGAGCTACAGAAGGCGCAGGCCGCAGCCATTGATGATTTTACGGTGCTGGTGGGGCTGTCGCCGGACGGGAGCCAGGCGGCTCTCTATGTGCTAGGCAGCTTACCGCAACAACCGAACCCCGATGTGCCCGTGAGCTTCACCGTGGAGGGCCGAACCTATCGGGAAGGCGATGCAGACCCCGCAGGGAACGACCAGCCATCCAACTATACCTTGGTGGATAAACTCAACCTGCCGGCAGCTTCCCAAGAGGCGCGCTATTTCTGCTATGTCTATCCGTTAGTGACGCCAGACCCGACCACCCAGATGGATTTTACCGTTCGGTACTGGCCTGCACCCTTCCTTTCTGTTGTCCACGACGTTGCGTTGGCCCACTCCAGGGTAATCGCCAGCCCAAACACCGTTTACGGTTGGACGGCCGTTCCACTTACACGCCTGATTCGCTATAACCCTAACCAGGCTCTCCTCGATTATGTGCTCGACCGCGCCGCCGTGGGAGGGGACGTGCAACAGGCCGAGCAGGAGTTGCTTTACGGTAGGGCACGAAAACGGCTGTTGCAACAACGGGCAGCCCAACGTAGGCAACTGTTGCGCCGGCGACCAAACCAGAATCCGCAGGGCAACCCCGTTGTGCCCCAAGGTAATTCCGGACAGAATTAACAGGCCGGCTTGCGGAGCAATGGTTTCTGTAGGGAATTTTGTTCGGGTAAGCCAACGGCGGCTAGAAAAGAGGTTGTTCTAGAGAGACTGCTGGGTAAATCGCGGTGTGAGGACAGACAAAACCAATCATCCCCTTCAATGAGAAGGGGTTTTTTCTTTGCCAACAATGCCGGCTTAAGGCGCTGTATCGGTTTAGGGCGCTGTGGAACGTGTGGCGTTGCCCGAGTTGGTTGTGCCTTCGTCTACTTCTACTTCAACGTTGGCGGGCACAAAGAGATAGACGCGATCGCCAATGCGCTCCACCGTACCATCGAGCGCATAGCAGACGCCACTGAGAAAATCTATGATGCGCTCTCCCATCTGAGGGGAGGCTTTTTCTAGGTTGACGATCTGCTGCTCGCCCATTTTAAGCCCATCGGCTGTTACGCGCGCATCCTCGAAAACCTGGGCGTTGCGCCGCACGGCCACACGGCTTGTGCGGGCCGTGTGGAGGCGCAGGGGTTGCTGGGGTCTGCGGGCAACCTCCGCTTCACCGAGGTGCTCTTCGGTCTCGTCCTCCTGATCGTCGGGGCCTAAAAACATGTCTTTAATGCGGTGAAGCAGGCTTCGGTGCTCTTGTTCTTCGAATGAGGGTGAATTCACAGTCTACCTCCTTTGGAAGGTGTTGATCGAATGTAGCGATGAAACTCTCTCCGATGGTATGGAAGTTTGTTCGGTTGCGCTTAAGACGAATAAGGGAAAAGATACCGACTCGGCCGTTGCCATTGTTAGAAAGTATATCGCTTTACTCTTAGTTTAGCAGAAAAAAAGCGAGGATGCAAGAGGTTCAATGAATTTTTTAGAAAATTTCCTCACTTTTTTGCGATATTAGCCCCCTTTCTATGGTGTTAGAAGGATAAAACCGTTTTCGATGTCCTGTGTGACATAGGTTTGAGCGTTGAGGGTATAATGCCGAGTTGGAAAAACACGAAGTGAGGAGCCGCTTTTACTAGGAGACTTATGCGACTGTTGACGTTTTTAAAAAGCAAGATACACCATGCTCGGGTAACCGATGCCAATGTGAACTATGAAGGGAGTATCACGATAGATCGGGAGCTGATGGATCGTGTGGGACTGCTGCCCGGAGAGTTGGTGCATGTATGGGATGTAGAGAACGGCGAACGCTTTGAGACCTACGTGATGGAAGGTGAGGCAGGCAAAGGGGAGATCGTGGTGAACGGAGCGGCTGCTCATAGGGTGCGCGTTGGTGACCGCGTGATTATTGTGGCCTTCTGTTTGAGTGAAGAACCGATAAAAGCGAGGGCTATCCTTGTTGATGCGCAGAACCGTTACCTCCACGATCTCTAAGGCGATGGAGGAAGGCCGACCACTGATCATTGCCATCGGGGATATTCACGGCCAAATAGCCCAACTTCGGGTTCTCTTAGAGAGGCTACGCACGCGCCCCTTGCGAGAGATAGACCGGCTTGTTTTTCTCGGAGATTATGTAGATCGGGGAGAAAATTCCCGTGCGGTTGTGGAACTGCTGATCGCGCTGCAAAAGGAGCGGCCAAACACCGTTTTTTTGCGCGGCAACCACGAACAGCTCATGCTTGATGCACTCGACGGCCCCCCCACACAGCCGGCGGCAAAAGAGGGGTTTGTGCTTCACAGCGAGCAGACCTATCTGTGGCTGGAGAACGGTGGGGTCGAAACCCTCCTCTCTTATCAACCTGCCGACATGCTGCATTGGCGAGAGGCCATTCCGCCGGAACATATCGCCTTTTTACGGGCAACCCAAATGGAGTATATTTGTGGTAACTACCATTTTGTTCATGCCGGGGTCGTGCCCCCCGGTATGAAATGGGAGGACGCGGCGTATGGTTTAGACCCTCGTCTCTGGATTCGGGAGCCGTTTCTCTCCTATAAACCTTTGATCGGGGGGCGTCTGATCGTCTTTGGGCACACGCCCCAGCCGGATGGCCGGCCGTTGATCCAACGTAACAAAATAGGTCTTGACACGGGGGCCGTCTACGGAGGCCCCTTAACGGCGGCAGTCATTGACCCTGATGCGCCTATCCTTGGGCATAAAGCGGCAACCATCGAGATCGTCCAGGTAGAATATATGCGCGAGGAGGAGGACCCCGCATGATCTACCGGCGTGTTCTACGCCCGCTGCTTTTCGCTCAAGATGCCGAGCGTGCCCACGAGCGCACCATCTCTTTGTTGGCCCAAATGGGGAATCTTGTAAGGTGTAGCCGTCCTTTTACGCATCTCGCCCTACGCCAAGAGATCGCGGGCATCGTTTTCCCAAATCCGGTGGGGCTTGCTGCCGGCTGCGATAAAAATGCCCTGGCCGTTCCCATTTGGCCGCGCTTGGGGTTCGGGTTTGTGGAGGTGGGCACGGTGACCGCACAGCCCCAACCGGGCAATCCAAAACCGCGCCTGTTTCGCCTTCCCGAACACAAAGCCATTCTCAACCGGCTTGGGTTTAACAGCGATGGCGCGGACGTGGTGGCCTATCGGCTTTCGCTGGTTCAGCGCGGGAAAGGGCTTCCGTTCCCCCTCGGGGTGAATATCGGAAAGACGCGACATGTTCAGGGTGAGGCTGCCACGCTCGACGACTACCGGGCCAGTTTTCGGCGGCTTGCCCCTTACGCCAGCTATATCGCGGTGAACGTCTCCTCGCCAAATACACCGGGGTTGCGCCAATGGCAAGAGAAAAACCGATTGCGGAACCTGTTGACTCTGTTAAAAGAGGAGAGCGAATGCCAAACGGTAGCTCGCGGGCATCGGGCAGTGCCGCTGTTTGTGAAGGTCTCCCCCGATATGGCGCCGGAAGATATTTGCGATGTGGCCGAGGTTGTGTTGGAACAAAGGATTGCAGGCATCATTGCAACGAACACGACCGTGGCAAGAGAGGGGGCTTTCGAGGGCTTACGTGAAGAGGGTGGGTTGAGCGGGCCTCCGCTGCGTGAGCGTGCCATTACAACGCTAAAACGGCTCTATCGGGCAACAGGTGGGCAGATACCGATTATCGGGGTGGGGGGCATAGATAGTGCAGAGGAGGCCTACGAACGTATAAAGGCTGGGGCATCGCTTGTTCAGATCTACACGGCTTTGATCTATGAAGGGCCGTTTTTGCCGCTTCGGATCAACCAGGGCTTATTACGGCTTTTGGAACGGGACGGATTCAAGCACATCGGGGAGGCCATCGGTATTTCTTCGCGATAAGGGTGTGTCCGTTCACAAGCGCGAACACTGGCTATAGTGGTATTTGTCTTTTTCTATGCGCCTACTGCTTGATGGCCGGTTCGTTCTCTGCAACGATGCGCAGAAAAAGCTCTTCCAGCGTTTCTCGCTTGGGTATGAGGGCTAACAGTTTGGCGTTGTTGCAAACCACCGCGCGTGCCAGCTCGGGAACGCTCTCCTCCGAGGGTACCCACGCCCAAATTTTGCGTGGTGGCATACTCTCGAATTTAAGGCGGGTTGCCACCTGACGCAGCGCTTGCATCGCCGCATCGTTCATGTCGCCGACCTCTAGCTCTACCACCGAGGAGAAGGCCAGAAGCTCCTCTATGGGGCCTTGGGCGACGACCGCACCTTTCTTCATGATCGCCACACGATCACAGGTCATTTCGATTTCGGAGAGCAGGTGAGAGTTCAGCAACACGGTGCAGCCCTCGTTGCGAAGCTGCAGAATGATGTCGCGTACCTCCCGGCGCCCTAAGGGATCGAGAGCGGAGGTCGGTTCATCAAGAACGATCAACTGGGGTTTATGGAGCATCGCCTGTGCGAGGCCGATGCGCTGCTGCATGCCTTTGGAAAACTCGCGGATGCGGGCGTGAGCGCGTTCGGCTAGCCCCACCAGCTTGAGCACTTCGGGAATGCGCCTTGCGCGTTCTAAGGCGTTCATGCCCGCCAGCCTACCATGGAGGTCTAAAAACTCGGTGGCCGTAAGGAAGTCGTGAAATTGGAACTTCTCCGGCAGAAAACCCACATATTTCCTTACCTCAATGTTCCCTAAGGGTTTCCCTAATAAGAAACCGTGACCGTCGGTTGGACGAATGTTGCCAAGCAACATGAGAATGGAGGTGGTTTTGCCTGCACCGTTGGGGCCAAGCAGTCCGAAAACCTCACCGCGCGGTATTTGCAAGTCGAGCCTGCGCACGGCCTCAATCCCACGAAACCGTTTGCGAAGCCCTACTGTTTCGATGGCATACTCGATCATGATGGCTACTTCTTATTCGGGGGTGGGGTTAAGGCCTCATTCCCCGCAACGTGCACCGTGCAGTGGAGCGGCCATGTTTTATCGAGCCATACGATGCGCGCTTCGATGGGATAGTCTCCCGGCTTCGTATCGGCTGGCAGGTTGAAATAGACATGGGAGATGCCGGTGGCGTCCTCTCCATAGACCACAACGCTTCGTTCTGGATTGCCCTCAAGTTGCCAGGCTTTAGGATATTGAAGCAGCTCTAGTCGTCCTCGGAAGTGGTCGGGCACCGCACTGGTGATCACCACACGCAGATCAAGGCGTGTGGTGCCGGCGATGTAGAGGGGATCGGGATAGGGTTGAAGGTGTGCTTCGATCGGCTCTACGATGGTGAAGGAGGCGGAGGCGCTCACTTGGCGTCCGTCGCCCAGGGTGGCCGTTACTTGCAGGGTATAGTTGCCCAACGGGAGGTCTTTTGGGAGGATGGTTTTGTAGCCAAATTTTACCGTTTTTCGTGGAGGCAGTGGCGGGGGCGTTACCGTGCTGATGGTGTCTACCGCGTTTTTCGAGTTGCCGACTCCCTGCCATAGAACCGAGCGTAAGGGAATGGTCTGGTCTGTTTGGTTGAGCAAGAAGAGGGTAGCGAAAAGTTTCTGGCCGGCAATGCACCGATAATCGGAAAGCTCTAAGTGGGGGGTAATGCCCGGCACGGTCTGCACCTCGGAGTTAACGAGGTTTGCATCGAGGAGCAGGTGCGGCTCGTAGGGGGCTGTGGGGGTATAGGCTGTAGGGGCGATGGGCGGAATGAACTCGACTCGCAGGCCTATGGTGGCGCCAGCGGTGGGAAGAAGCCCCGCCGTATCTTTAGGAATGGCAACCTCGATCTCTTGGGTGCTGCCGATAAGGCGCCCGGCGGTGAGAATGGCGTTGACATCAAGGCCCTGTGTTGTCCAAAAGGGGACATCTTTGGCGCTCGACGCATCGAGCACGCGAGCTACCAGAGCCGGCTTTTGGTTGGGGCCGGCGGGGCCTACCACCAGCTCGAGGTTGTCGGAGCCACGCAGCCATCCGTTGTCGGAGGCATCCACATCAATGATGAGCGTAGCCGGTTGAGAGGTTCGGGCGGCGACGTAGAGATAGTTATCGTCCCAGTCGCAAAAAACAGTGCCGGTGATGGGGCCAGAAGCCACCGTATAGAACGGGTTCCATTGATCGTCCTCGATGATGCCGTTCAGGTCGGGGGTACGCTTAAGAATATGAGCGGCAACAGGCCATGGGGGGCGGGTGCGAAAATCTACTGCGGAGCCGGGTGCCGGTGTGGGCGTTGCTGGGGGAGTGGTGGTCTGTTGGGAAGGGGGAGCCGGTTGTGCCGGCAGCCCCGGCAATGTTTGGGCCGAAGGAAAGGAGATGGTTCCGATAAGGAACGCTCCAACGCACAGTAGGTTGTAGGCGCTGTGTTTGATGACAGGCAACATGCGCGAGACCTCCCAAACTAAGATGTGTTATTTCTCCGACGAACTAGATGGTGGCACACTTGTATCGAGCTTGCGACCCTCGAAGGCTGTGATGACGGGAAGCGCCTCATGGTCGTCATTGAAGAAGCTTCGGGATACTAAGCGGGAGTAGGGCCCTTGGAACGGAACGGCAGGTTCCCACCAGAAGATGCCCGCACCCAAATGGTTGGGTGTATTCTGCACGATCTGATAGAGGGTTTGCAAGAACTGTTTCTGTCCGTCCGGCGTTTCCGGAAAAGGCCCATTGCCGTTTGGATATTCGGCTGTTTGCCAATGGTAGGCGGTTTCAACGATCACGATCGGTTTATGATACGTGGTGGCCATAAAATTCATATTCTCTCTCAAAGCCTCAAGATGGCCTTGCCACCAGGGGTAGTAGGATTGGCCGATGACATCGAAGGCGATATGATAGGAGGCCAGTTTATTAAAAAAGGTGCTTGTGTTAGCAACATTACCCCCTTGATCGATGTGGATCATAATTTTAGGGCACGGTGTCCCCGGACAGGCGGCGTGCACACCGGCAATGCCGGCCTTGAGGAGATCGGCGAAATGGTCCCAATTTGCGGGCAGTTTGCCATCCGGCCAGAGGAAGCCGGCCGATATCTCGTTACCGATCTGCACCATGTCGGGCAGCATATCGGCGCTACGAAAGGCCTCTAAAGTGCTTTTTGTGTAGCTGAAGACCGTCTGCACCAGTTGAGGGTGACTGAGTTTTTGCCAGGCCTGCGGCGTTATCTGATGCTGTGGGTCTGCCCATGTATCCGAGTAGTGCAGATCGAGCAGAAAATGGTAGCCTAGTGCCTTCGCACGCTTCGCAAGAGCGATGGTGTATTCAAGACCATTTGGGAGGTCGGTGGGATGAACAAAGAGACGGAGCCGAATCCAGTTGTACCCGTGGTTTTTGAGCAGTTGGAGCACGTCCATGGGCTTGCCGTTCTCTAGAAAAACATCGCCTTGGTCTTCTGCGAATTTGAGAAAAGAGAGATCGGCACCTATCATGAAGGAGGGTGGCGTGCAGAGACCCCGCAATGGAAGCACGAAAGTGAAAAACAGGGTAAGGAGAGGCATGGTATGCCTTATGAAGCTCATGAAACCGATCTGCCTTCTGACAACGAATTCTGTTAGTAAAAGCATACCTCAAAAACAGTTTGAGCCGTCGTGCTCCTCTTGACAAAAAGGGGCGTTCCGTGCTAGCATAAGGAGTGATGTGGCGACTGTAGCTCAGCCGGTTAGAGTGCCAGGTTGTGGCCCTGGAGGTCGTCGGTTCGAGTCCGACCAGTCGCCCCTAAAGTGTACATTGGAGAGGGCAGGGGGAGGCGTATCGTCTCTCCCTATTTTGCTTGTGGTATGAGAGTGTGGGTGCCAGAATCCCCCACGGTCGCTTCCGCAGCAGCCGAAGGCCCTTTGTTGGCAAGGGCTAGGAAATTTGGGATAACTTTTCAGATGTTTTGTCGTCCAAAATAATAAGGATATACGAACCACTGCGCCAAAAATGGGTGCAAAAACGGTTCTGCTAAACGTATTTAGAGAAGGTCTTGCCTGTATACAAGCTCTTCTCTATTCATTTGCCGATCAAAAAATTAGGACTTTTGGTCTTCGGACCTGGTGAGGACAAACAAATGGAATCGGTGTCGAATCCGCATGCAGCTGCTTTGCGCCGTAAAACACGCCGTCGTTTCCGCCCTTGGCCCAGTGTTGTGACGATAGGTGTGCTTTTGGCCCTTGGATGGTGGGGGTGGAGCGCTACGCATGCCTCGAAAGATACAGGGTCTCCACTGATCACGGCCAAGGTGGTGCGAGGCGACTTAGAGGAAACCATCTCCGCCACAGGCAGCGTTACCGCCCAAACAGGGGCGGAGGTGAAGATCGGCTCCCAAATTACCGGTGTTATCAAGCGCCTTTATACCGATGTCGGTCAGATCGTACACAAGGGAGCGCCCATCGCCGAGTTGGATTTGCCGGATATCACCGCGCAGCGCAATGAGGCTCAAGCAAACCTTGCAGCCGCCGAGATGAAGTTGCAGCAAGACCTCTCCGGCGTTCAAATGCTTAAAGATCAAACCAACAGCGCCGTTACCCAGGCGAAGGCACAACTGCGTAGTGCTGAAGCTCAACTCGCATCTGCTAAGGCAGCGGCACGCCAACAGGAGGAGCAAACGCGCACCGACATACAAAAAGCGCAAGCGGCCCTTTCTGCAGCCAAAGCCGCTCTCAGTACGGCACAAGCTACCCTTCGGCAGACCCAGGCGAGCGCCAATCTTGAGATCGCCACAGCACAGGCGCAGCTTACCCAAGCTCAGGCAACCGCGCACAACGCTGAGCTGAATCTCCGACGACAGAAGCAGTTGCTGCAAAAAGGGTTCGTCGCTCAAAGTGCCGTGGACGATGCCCAAGCGACCTACACGGTAGATGAAGCCCAGGTGGCTGCCGCCCAGCAAAATGTGGAGCTTGTTCGCCAAAAGGTGACGGCAGACCTGCAGACCGCGCAAGACCAGGTGACCCAGGCCCAACAGAACCTAGACTCGGCCAAAGCCGCCTACGATGCCGCGAAAGCCGAGGTCTATCAGAATGCTGTGAAAGAGGCCGATGTGCGTAACGCTCAGGCCGCCGTGAAACAGGCGAAAGCCAATCTCATCTCTGCCCAGGCGAGCCTCACGCAGAACCTCTTAAAGCAGCAGACCATTGTGCAAGACCAAGATCAGGTGGCTGCAGCAAGGCAACAGGTGGCTTATTGGAACGCCCAGGTCAACAAAACAATCATCCGTAGCCCGATTACCGGCACGGTTCTTCAGCTAGCCTCGCAACAGGGGGAGACACTGGTGGCCGGGCTTTCGGCGCCTACCCTTATCATCGTGGCCGACCTGCATCGGCTCCAGATAGACGCCTATGTGGATGAGACCGATATCGGCAAGGTGAAGCTTGGTCAAGAGGCCGATTGTACGGTGGATGCCTTCCCACATACGGTGATTAAAGGGCATGTTGCCAAGATCGCATCGGGTTCAACGATCATGCAGGGAGTGGTAACCTACGATGTAACGATTGCCCTTGACCATCAATATCCTGGACTTAAGCCCGATATGACGGCCAACGTCATTATCCATGTAGGCAAATTGTCCAATGTGCTGCTCGTGCCCGCCGAGTCCGTGCATCTAGGCGTGCATGGCGCTACGGTGGATGTGTTGACGATGAAGGATGGAAAGCAGGTCATCACGCCCCATGTGGTGAAAGTAGGAGGAAGTGACGGAGTTAATACCGCCATTCTGGCCGGCTTAAATGAAGGCGACACCATTGTGCGTGCCGGTACGGCCAGCTCGAATAGGCCGATGTGGGGCAATGCCTCGCCGTTCACGAGTAACAATAAAAACAAACAGAAGAAACCGTCCAACGGAGGGTCTTGATGCCGATCGAAGAACCCATGCTCTGCCTTCGAGGAATCACCAAAGTATATGAAATGGGTGATCAACTTGTGCAGGCTCTCGATGGTGTTGACCTCGACATCTATCGTGGAGAGTTTGTGGCCATTATGGGGCCCTCCGGATCGGGCAAATCTACCCTCATGCACATCATCGGCTGCCTCGATACCCCCACAACCGGCTCCTATAAGATAGATGGGATCGAGGTGGCCGAGATGGATGAGTTTGAACTGGCTCATATCCGTAATCGTAAGATAGGGTTCGTCTTTCAGGGGTTTAATCTGCTCCCTCGGACAACGGCTCTGGAAAACGTGGAGCTTCCCTTGGTTTATGCACGTCGAAAAGACCGAACCGAGCGCGCTATTGCGGCCTTGGAGCGAGTAGGCTTGGGCGATCGACTCGATCACTGGCCGAATCAACTCTCTGGTGGGCAGCAGCAACGGGTGGCCATCGCACGTGCTCTTGCCCCTGAACCGCTTCTCATTCTGGCAGATGAGCCTACCGGAAATCTCTCAAGTCTTCAAAGCGAAGAGATTATGGATATCTTCCAAAATCTCAACGACGAGGGCATTACCGTTGTGATGGTGACGCATGAGCCAGATATAGCACGCCATGCCAAGCGAATCGTCACAATTAGGGATGGGCGCATCGTGGATGATGAGCCGGTTACCGAGCGAATCTATGCGCGTGAGGCGCTTGCGGCGATGATGGCCGAGCGAGAACGCGAACAAAAACGTCGTCTAGAAGTTCAAATGCAGCAGGTGTAAAGAGATGAATCTGCTAGAATCCACACGTATTGCCCTTCGAGGGTTGGCCGGAAACAAGATGCGAACATTTCTCACGATGCTCGGCATCATTATCGGTGTCGGGGTCGTGATCCTTGTAGTCGCCATAGGTGAGGGGGCGACCCAACGCGTGAAGCAGACCATTGACGAGCTGGGAACGAACTTGCTTTTTGTGTGGAACGGCCCACCGCGCCTTCATATCGCCCCGGCGGCTGCCTTGGCGGCGCAGTCTGGTAAAGGAACCACCACAGCCACAAGCAACGGCTTCCCGACACCACCGGCGCCGCCCAATCGTCTCACGTTGGATGAGGCCAACGCCATCGCAAAAAACTTTACCCAGGCCATAGCGGCCGTTGCGCCTATAGTGCGTCGCAGCGTGCAAATCCGTTTTCAAGACAATAATGCCACAACAACTTTACAGGGAACAAACACGGAATATCCCTTCGTTAATAATGCCTCCGTGATGCGCGGCCGCTTCTTTGATCAGAGCGATATTGAAGGCGTGCGTCAGGTGTGCGTAGTAGGGCAAACCGTTGTGGAAAGCCTGACAGGCAGTCCTGATAACGACCTTGTGGGTCAGCATATCTCTATCAACAACCAAGACTTTTTGGTGATCGGCGAGTTAACACCGAAAGGCTCCGGCATCTGGGGGCAAGATCAGGATGATGTGATTATTGCACCGATCACCACTGTGATGCAGCGCATCGCAAACACCACAAATATTGATGCAATGAATGTGCGATGCACAAGTGCAAAAATGATGCCTTTGGCGATGGAGCAGATAGCGAACTATCTGCGAAACCAGCACCACCTGCAACCACCCTTCCCACAAAACGACGACTTCGAAATACGCAGCCAAACCGACTTGATGAATCGGCAACAAAGCGTGACCGGCACAATGACCTCGCTGCTCTCTATCGTTGCGATTATCTCGCTGGTTGTGGGTGGTATCGGGATCATGAACATTATGTTGGTTTCGGTTACCGAGCGCACACGCGAGATCGGCATTCGTAAAGCTATCGGTGCAACTCCGCGCGACATCTTGCTGCAGTTCCTTATCGAGTCCTCCATTATCTCCCTCATTGGGGGGATTATAGGCCTTGCCCTCGGGGTGATCGGTGCGCATCTCTTGGCGACGGTCGGAGGCTGGAACACGATTGTAGACCCTCGCGCGGTGATAGCCGGTCTGGTTGTCTCAGCGGGCGTAGGGTT
Organism: Chthonomonas sp.; assembly: GCF_035294165.1. Taxonomy (GTDB): domain Bacteria; phylum Armatimonadota; class Chthonomonadetes; order Chthonomonadales; family Chthonomonadaceae; genus Chthonomonas. The sequence continues at coordinate 9,159 of NZ_DATGLN010000215.1, read as the reverse complement.
GTTCTTCGGAATCTATCCGGCGAGTAAAGCCGCCGCACTCAATCCCATCGAGGCGCTGCGATTTGAATAGTCCGGCGCAGCCAACTCGGCCTACGCCCTTTCTTGCGCTTCGTTCCCGTAACTTCCGCCTCTTTTTTGTTGGGCAGTTCATTTCTGTGGTCGGCACCTGGATGCAAACCATGGCCCAACAGTGGCTGGTCTATGAGCTTACCCATTCGGCGAGTTGGCTCGGCATCGTTACGGGGGCCGGCGCCGTGCCTTATGTTCTTTTGACCCTACACGGCGGCAAAGCAGCCGATAGATACCCACGCCGGACGATCTTGGTGATAACGCAGGCTGCCGCTATGCTTTTGGCCTTTGCCCTCGCCTTGCTCAACACCAACTGGATAGTGCCCATTCGCCCTTGGCATATTGCCTTGTTAGCGGCCCTCTCCGGCGTGGTAAATGCCTATAACATGCCGGCACAACAGGCCTTTGTTAGCGAAATGGTGGACGACCCGGCGATGCTGGGAAACGCTATTGCGCTCAACTCCCTGCAGTTCAATGTAGCCCGCGTGTGTGGCCCCGTTTTAGCCGGTGTTACGCTTGCGCGCTTTGGGGCCACCGCCTGTTTCTTTCTCAACGGCCTAAGCTACATTGCCGTCATCATTTCCCTTATTATGATGCATCTGCCGCCCTTTGTGCCGGTAAGCCGTCAACTCTCTTTAGTAAGCGGTTTCCACTATTTGGCCAGGAACCGAGGCCCTCTACGAGTGATACTGCTTGTCGGCGCGGCGAGTTTAGGGGCTTGGTCGGTTTCGACCCTTTATCCGGTCTATTCCGATAAGTTTGCCGCGATAGCAGGCACCACTTTAGCGGCACGCAAGCAGGCCTCTGCCGTCATCTTAGGGCGCATGATGTCGGCAAGTGGGGTGGGAGCCGCTATAGGTGGGCTGTTGGTGGCCTCTTTCTCCCATCGTTTTGCTCGCCGATTTCTCCTCTACATAGCCGCCATTTTCTTTGGAGTCACCCTGCTTTTCTTTGGGGCCTGCCACTCGGAGCTGCCTGCCATGCCCGCGCTCATGCTGAGTGGCATCTTTATGACCGCCTTTGGCATCACGGCAAACACAATGGTTCAGGAGCAGGTACCCGATGCGCTTCGAGGAAGAGTTATGGCCATCTACTCCTTTGTTTTTGGAGGGCTGATGCCGTTAGGGGGGTTGGAGATCGGGTTTGTCGCAAACCACTTGGGAGCGTCCAAAGCGGTCTATTTGAACGTTGGAGGCTATCTGTTTTGTGTATTGCTAACATTGCTTTGGAGCCAACTTGATAAACGCTCTCAGAGGCTGCCTCTTGATCTTTTAGAGACGACCTCCGAGCCGGCGACCTAAAGTCAAAGCGACTGGCCGCGCACATACGTGTTTCCCGGCAGGCGCTGCACGAAGCCCGACAACTCCAGCAAGGTCATCTCCGTGCTGACTTCGGCAACGGAGCGCTGAACCTCCTGGGCGATTTGATCGATGTGGCGTGGGGTAAGGGAGAGAGATTCCACAAGTTTGCGTTGCAGTTCGTTCAGATGCGAGGTATTCGGCGTGTTCGGTTGGCCTGTATCGAAGTCGAGGGCGGGTTGACGCGGCTTGGCGGCTAAGGCGGTAAGCCCAAGAGCGTAGAGAACGTCGCCTGTTTCTGTGACCACAATGGCTCCCTCTTTCAACAGAGCGTTTGTGCCGGCACTGGCCGGGCGGTTGATGTCGCCGGGCACAGCAAGCACCGATCTCCCCTGTTCAAGAGCATAACGCGCGGTGATGAGTGCCCCACTGTTGATGGGAGCTTCCACAACGAGAACGGCCTGAGCAAGACCGCTGATAATGCGATTACGGGCAGGAAAACGCCAGGCCTCCGGCTGGGTTCCCGGTGGGTACTCCGAAACAAGAGCGCCCTGCTGCGCAATGGCTTGAAACAGAGAGCGATGCTCGCGAGGATAAGCGACATCCGGGCCACAGCCTAGCACCGCTAAGGTACGTCCTTTTTTCTCCAGTACACCCCGATGGGTGGCAGCATCAATACCACGTGCGCCACCGCTGATTACGAGGATTCCGTAGGCGGCCAACTCACGTGCTATGCGTTCGGCCACATGCGTGCCATAGGGAGTGGCATGACGTGAACCTACAATAGCAACCGAAGTGGGATCGAATTTCCGACAGCTTCCTTGCAAGAACAGGATCGCCGGTGGGTCGTAGATATCGAGGAGGGCTGTGGGATAGTTCGGATGTCCTTTCCACAGCAGGGCTGTGTCGGGTCGCTCCAACCATCGCCGTTGGGATGCGGTAGGAATATAGGCCGAATCTCGCAGGCGCACCACATGGTGCGCCTGCAAGTCCAAATCGGGGATCTCTGCCAACTCCTTGTCGGTGGCCTCAAAAAGCGCTTCTAGCGCCGGGCAATACCGTTCGAGAAGCGCCCCGGTAATTTTAGGGCTGAACTGTAAATTGGCTAACCTAAGCAGCGCGAGGAGAGATTTTTCGTTGGTTGTGGAGGCAGTCTGTTTAATTTCCTCCACCGTTTCCGCCCCCACTGCCACCAATCCCCGGACGACCGCTTCTCCCCCCTGCGGTATTCGTTCCCTGTGTATTCTGAGCGCGTTGGGCACGTTCGATGGGATAGGAGTCGCCTGTGGTAAACAGCCACGTTTCGGTTTTTTGGTTGCCTTTCCAGTCTTGGGCCGTTATGGTGATGGTATGATGTCCATCGGAAAAGGCATTCGAGACTCCGGTTGTTTTGGGTTGGATATCGTACTCTAAAATGCCCTTGTCCTTGTCGAAGGTAAAGCCGTCTTTCCCGTTGATGAGGTCTTCACGAGTGACTTGATTGATGGGATGATCGTCAATCGAAAGGGTTACACTCGATGGCTTGAGACCCGAACCGAAATCGAAGATGTGTGCGCGTACGATGAAAGGCGGTTCCCCTTTACAATACTCTCCGCGTTCCGGGGCAAGCGGTGTAATGATGGGCGGGATAAGGTCTACCGCACCGTTGCTGAAACAGGTCACCGAGCCATCGTCAGATACGACGAACAGGTGCCCGTTATCTACAGCAGGCGTTGCCAGCACATGGTTCTCTTGGGGCACTTTATTCGGGTCGAGTGAAGAGGGTTGAATAGAGTAATCCCACACAAGTTCGCCCGTGTTGCGATCGTAAGCGTAGACGCCGGCTTCGGCACTGCACACAATAAGCAGATTACCGGAAACGATAGGTGCAGCGCTGACCGGAAAATCAACCTCAGGGATATTTTTCCAAAGAGGTTTTCTTTGGGGGGTTAGTGCATAGACCTTCAAGTTCGCTGCGCACAAATAGACGTTTCCATCGGAATCGGTGGCTGCAGGGGCGGTAAAATCGTTTCTAGCCGGTAAAGACCACACCACCAAACCGTTATCGGTGCGCAGGCAGGTTACGGCCGACTGGCCGACAACATAGGTGTAGTTCTGCGAGACGGCCGGGGTAGAGAATGCCGTGACGCCGAGCACCGGAGAATGCCACTTCTGAGCGCCGGATTGAGCATCTACCGCGTGTATCTCCCCATTGGAGGTGCAGAAGTAGAGCATGCCGTTGTAGAGAGCCACATCGCCTTCTAAAGCTCCGGGAAGGGGAATGCCACCGCCGAGCAGGGGGTTAAGGGGATGGCCGTTTGAGGCCTTGATGCCATAGAGACGTTCTGAGCCAGAGATAAAGTAGACGCTATCGCCCCAAACGGCCGGATGACTGATTACGCCTCCTCGAACTTTGTAGGCCGGGTACTTTTGCCGACCGGTGTCTGCATCGAGGGCATAGAGGCCATCGCCTTCGGGCACAAAAAGGGTACCACCGCTGATGGTCGGTGTGGCCATTATGGGATTCGGCAAGTAGCTGCCTTCTGGGTAAACCCACTTTTGGGCACCGGTATGTTCATCGAGCGCATAGAGACGTGTGCCGGAAGCGTAGTAGATGGTGCTATCAGCAACAACGGGGCCGGTTGGGTTGTTGGAATAGGCTTGCCCCGTGTATTTCCAGTCTACCGCTAACGGCGCTTTAAGCGCATTGCCGGTGAGGCTGTCGTCGGCAATGGCTTGTGGGTGCGACCCACTCAGCGCCCAAAGCACTCCGGCAAGCAGCATCAGCGGGATGGAAAACGATTTTTTTGGCTCGCCCGGCCGTATTGGCAGCATGATTGTCTAAGACCCCCTATTCTAATTTGTGGTGTATTGCGATTTCCTCGAATATTTGACGATGGAAACGTCGGTGAGGTAACGCAGTGAAGACCAACCGCTAAATCGTTGCAATTATAAACCCAAAAGCCCTCTCTGTCAAGAGAGGGCTTTCTATGAGGTAGGAATTTTTGTTCTTAAAGCGGAACTTAAAACATGACCAGAAGACACGAATCGAGGAGTTTCAATGATAGCAAAACATGCGGCCACACTCTGCTCTAACGAAAGCGTTTTAGTGGCCATTGACCTCCAGGAATCCCTCCTACGCGCCTTGCCCAATTCGGAAAGCTTCTTGAGGAGCACGCGACTCTTACTACAGGGAGCGCAGGTGCTGGGGATACCTCTGTTGGTTACCACGCAAAATCGCGACAAGCTCGGTGGAGTTACGCAGGAACTGGCCGACCTGCTTCCAAAGGAAAATGCCTGGCTCGATAAGCTCTGCTTTAGTTGTGCCGAGGCATCGAGTTTTCTGGTGCAGTTGCAGGCGCTGCAGAGGCGGCAGGTAGTACTATGTGGTGTGGAGACCCATATCTGCGTATGCCAAACAGCTTTAGGACTGCTAGCTGCGGGCTATCAGGTGCATATCGTTGCCGATGCTGTGGCTGCACGTTTCCAAAGGGATCATGAGCTAGGACTAAAGAAGATGTTTCAGGTAGGAGTGCTACCCTCTTCGGTCGAAATGGCGCTCTACGAATGGGTGGGAGAGGCGGGAAACACCGCGTTTCGTGCGATATTGCCGCTTATTAAAGCACATCAGAATGAACGTAAGGAGTTAGGTTCTCATGCGAAGTAGGAGAGATATTTTCAAAGCGATCGGTTTGTGTGGGGCTATTTCCGGGTTCCTTGCTTTTCTCATCGGCTTGCCTAGTAGAGCACGCGCCGATTCCTTTACGGATGCCCTTGTCCTCCTGCGCGACAGTCGTGTGATAACAATTAGCGATTGGAAGTTCCACCAGCCGGATATCCCGAACGGCCAAATGTCTACGGTGTCCGATGCGGATTGGCAGACAGTTCATCCAGGGTTTGTTTGGCATGGAGAGAACACGCGCGTCTGGTTTCGCACCCAGATCGTGGTGCCCGACGAGGTTGCAGGGGTCTCAACAGAAGGTGCCCCGATGTATCTGCAGATAGGCGTGGACGACGACGGGGAAGTCTACGTAAATGGAGAGTTGCGGGATAGTTTTCACTGGGATGAAGGCAACGTGCTGATCTCTCCCCATGTGCGGCCGGGCGAGAAGTTTTTTATCGCCGTGCGCGGCATCAACGGGCCGGGAGATGGACGGTTGATGTTTAGCCGTTTGGTGTTTGGGCCGCCAGGGCCATGGCAGCCCAATTTTGATTGGGTACTTCAGGAGATGCAGTTTTTACAGCAGCTAGCCTTGCAGGTACCTGCTCAAGAGAGCGAGCGTATTCGTAACACGCTGGCCGCAGCCGAGGCAAAAGTGGATGTCGCTCATCTTACAAGCCTGCCGTTAGAGCAATCGGCAGCGCAACTGGCCGCTGCCCATGAGACCCTCATGAGCCTACGACCGCTTACCCAAAACTACGATGTCTACTACGTGGGGCATGCCCACATAGACATGAACTGGTTGTGGCCTTGGCCGGAGACCATAGATGTGTGCCACCGCACCTGGGCCAGCGCTTTAAAGCTGATGAACGCCTTCCCCGACTTTGGGTTTGTGCAGAGCCAGCCCGGCGCCTATGTGCCGATTCAACATCGGTATCCACAGGAGTTCGCCGCTATACAAGCCGCAGTTCAACGCGGCCAATGGGACCCGGTAAGCGGCTTTTGGGATGAATCGGACACCGATATGCCCTCTGGCGAAGCTCTTGCCCGATCGCTTTTCTTAGGCCAGCGCTACTTTTACAAACATTTTGGGCGCTATGCTATAACCGGTTGGCTACCCGACTCGTTCGGCCACTCGTGGCAAATCCCGCAACTGCTGCGCAATGTGGGCATAGTTAACTACTACCACATGCGCTGTAACGATGGCATCTACTTTAGTTGGTGGGAATCGCCGGATGGCTCTCGTGTTTTGAAAGCCAGCACAAACAGCTACGATGAACCGGTAACGGTTGACCAGATGGTGCGTCCATGGCAAATAGAGAACGGCTTTGGGCTGAAGAAGGCTTTGGTTGTTTTCGGGGTAGGAGACCACGGAGGAGGGCCTACGCGGCAGATGATCCTTATCGGCAAGCAGTTGCAACAAGACCCCCTTATGCCAAAAGTGCATTTTTGTACCGCCGATAAATTCTTCGATATTCTCCGCTCCGATCCCAATACGGCTCAATTGCCTGTTGTGGATAGAGATTTACAGTACACGTTCGAGGGGTGCTACACGACGCACGCCGATATTAAAAAGGCGGTGCGCAGCACCGAGAATGCACTTTATACAGCAGAGGCCTTCTCCTCTTTGGCTGCGGTGAGCGGCCTTCCCTACCCGGTGCAGGGGTTCGAGGAGGCTTGGAAGCCGACGGCATTTGCGCAGTTCCACGACATTATGTGTGGTTCGGCCATCCATTCGACCTATCCTTGGATGGAGAGCTATTTAACCCCGGCCCGCCAATGGGCGGAGCAGCAAACCGCAAAAGCTCTTCAAACACTCACGAACCGTGTGGATACTCTCGGGGCAAAAAAGGGTGAAAAGACAGTTGTAGTGTGGAACGCTCTTTCCTATGCTTGCACCGGTCCGGTCAAAGTGAGCGTTCCTCAGGCAACTTTATATCATTCCGTTAGGGATGCAGCAGGCCATCTCTTCCCAGCACAGGCTCTGGCGTCTGACACGCTGCTGTTTATCGCGAGGGATGTCCCCGGTTTCGGGCATAAGCTTTATTTTCTCTCTAAAAAGCCCTGCGCATCGCATCTCTCGGTTTCAAAAGGGCGCACCGGCGATTATGTGCTGCAAAACGCCTTTCTACGCCTTGAGATCGATCCCCGAACCGGGCTTATACAGCGTTTGGAAGACCTCCGCACGGAACGAGAGCTTTTTGCTGCCTCGGCCAATGAACTGCAGTTGCTGGGGGATACGGGCAGCGCCTGGGACATCAACTTCACCGGCCAACAGCAGCTACTGACAACCCAAGGGGCCCAAGTCCGCCTGCTATCGAGCGGCCCGGTTGTGGCGACCGTCCAGGTAACGCACGCTCTAGACAAATCCTCTTACGTGCAGGAGATATCGCTCTATGATGGACTTGATCGGGTGGATGTGCAGAACGATGTGCAATGGCATGAGCACAGCGAGATGCTGAAGGTGGCGTTTCCTCTGGCCATGCAGCACCCTAAGTTGCACGTCTCCATCCCTTACGGAAGTATAGACCGACCGGATAACGGACAGGAAAACCCTGGCCAGAAATGGATGGATATGACAGATTATAGCGGTGCCAAAGTGCTAGCGGCAACCCCTCTCGACCTACACGCCTGGTTTAATTCGGATAGTAACGCCGATTTCGATTCGCAAGGGCGTGGCTATCCTCGCAGCCTGTTTCCGTCGCCCGGCCTCCGCACCGTGGGCAGCCTGAAGCTTCCCATCCTTCTCCATGGCAATGCACCCGGCCCGGATAACATTGCCTGTGAAGGCCAAACTGTCTCGCTACCGCCAACAGCAAAAGGCAATACCCTCTTGCTTGTAGGTGCCGGCGCATTGGGCAATCAGGGTGGGCTGTTGAAGTTGCAACTTGCAGATGGGCACGAGATCACCCAGGCCATCGCGATGGGCGACTGGGTAACCGGTGGGCAATCGGAAACCGACGTAATGGATTTTCCCTATCGTCTCATCAACAACGGCACCGATAAAGAGAACACGCCGGCTCACCTTTGGATGATCGCTGTCGCTGTGCCGAATGGGGAGAGGGTGGTACGTGTGCAGTTGCCACAAAATCCGAATCTGCATCTCTTCGCTGCAACGGTGGCGACGCTAAGCCCCGGCAGAGCGTTATGGGGGGTTACTTTTGTGAACGACAGCAAATATGGGAACGATGCGAACGGGCCAGTCTTTCGCCTTAGTCTCCTGCGTTCCTCTCATGACCCCGACCCCGATCCGGATGAGGGAGAGCAGCGCTTCGCTTATGCCTTGATACCACATTCTGGGGATTGGCGCGCAGCACGGGCAGAAGAGCTAGGAAAGGCCTTTAACATACCCCTGCAGGCTGTGCTGGCGAGTGCCCATCCGGCGAAGTCTGAAGGCGTACCTTCCTTTACGCTAAGCGATGCGGAAGGGTGGGGCGATCTGGTCGCCGGGGCGCTCAAGCACTGCGAGGATGGTAAAGGCTATATCCTCCGGTTTTTCGAGACCCAGGGACGAAATACCGTTGCCAAGCTCCATTTCTCGGTGCCGGTGCAGGTCACACAGACGGATATTTTAGAGCGTCCGGTGCCCGGTGGCTTTCGTGGTAAAGGGAAGGTCTTCTCCATACCTGTCGGGCATGATAAGATCGTGACCCTGCACATTGTCGGGTTACCGGATGCTGGGGCCGCTCCGCCGCCGAATCCGGCGTTGCCCGAACCGGACTAACGAAGAAACTTGAAACGTGTTGAGGCGGCGCATCGCCAATGCGCCGCCTCTTTTTGTGAGGTCGAAGTCGTGCACCTGTGTCGGGGCGCCGATCAACGACGAGGGCTGCGTCTGCTACAAGGTACCACCTGGCAAAACCCCATCTTCTCGCTGTGTTCCTCTCCACCGGAAAACTAAGTCGTCCAAACGCGATCTGCCCACTATTGCCGCCTCTTATAAGGCAAAAGCGTTTGGCATTCGCACTGGCACCAGCGTGAGGACGGCGCGTCGTCTCTGCCCAGAACTGGGGTGATAGAGGCGCGCCCCCTGCTTTATGTGCAGTATCATCGTGCTCTCTGTGAGCTGCTTCAAGCCTATTTCGTGTCGGTTCAGGTGCTTAGCATAGACGAGATGGTTTGTGGGATCGGGCGTACGGTGCAGGGGCGCCC
>NZ_DATGLN010000214.1:0-4492 GCF_035294165.1 Chthonomonas sp. | reverse complement strand
ACACCGGTCGTCGCACGCAGACTTCCGCCAGCCACTGCATAGTTAGGTCACCTCATGCTGAAACAGATATTTGCGGTGAAATCCTTCGGATTTCCTTAGCATTATAGCCCAAAAAGCGCTCCCTTAGGGCGCCTTGTTGTTTGACGGGATATTTTTTCTGAATACGTACCGGTTGAAAGAGAGGTTTCAGGTCTTTAGCACTTCGCGCGGGCTGCCCGTAGAACGGAGTACCATTACGGAGGGTGACTTGTTAAGCCTCTCAAATCGGAGGATGGCCGGGTAACCACGTAGAGGGCAACCTCAAAGCCGACGGTGCTGTGCACTGCACCTTTCCCCTCAAGACCGACGCCCTTCCCCTCGGAACTGGTGGGAAGTGAAACTCAAGATTTCTCGCCTTCGGCTCGAAATGACAGTTGTTTATCTCACCGGCTCTTTAAGGCGGATGGTGCTGCGCTCAAGGCCGACGCCCTCCCCCTCCCCCTATCAGGGAGAGGGGAGACCAATAAGGTTGTTGGCAGTCCCTTATGATAACCTTTCCTTTGGAAACCCATCATAACCGCCCCCTTTCTCCCTAATAGGGGGAAAGGATGGGATAGGGGGCGAACAAAGCAGGCTTGCTTGGCTAACTGCCTCTAAAACCACCAAAAATCAGGTATGCTAGACCCATCGAATACCTGATTTTCTCCAAACACCCAAAATCATGTAAAATTGGCACGGAAATTGCAGTAAAGAAGGACGGGTACGAAGCCCGCATAAATAATCGGCTTCTGCCCTTACAACCCATAACAGTCTTAAGGAGGACATGGTCATGAACACAAATCGTTTCGTCTGCTTCTTTCGGCTCCTCGGGTTGTTGGTAGGAGCGTGCTGCCTCACCGGCCTGCAAACGGCCAGGGCACAGCTTAACTTCACCCTCCAAAACCCCAACCCTACCGTGGCACCGGGGAGCACCTTCGCCTTCTTCGCTACCCTCACCAACACCGACCCCAACAACTCCATGGATTTCACCGGAAACAACACCAACTACTCCGACCCCAATGCGAGCGACTTCAGCGACAACTTCGGCAGTGTGCCATTGCCTTTGAACCCGGCCGGCATGAGTGGTTCGAGTTGGACGGGGGACTTGTTTGATGTGACGGTACCTGCCAACGCTGTGTCTGGTACGGTGTATACGGGGACATACGAGATAGACTTCATAGATGGGAGTGTTTCGGGTTCGGTAACGCAGAACTTTAGTGTGACGGTAGGGGGTCATGCGACGACCCCGGAGTTAGGGAGTGTGTGGGGTTTATTGCTGTTAGTGGGGATTGGTCTGTTATGGCGTCTGCGCGTGCGGGGTGGTGCCGGTTTGCTAAGTAGGATAAGCGTCGCTCTGTTGTGCGGTGTTTTGTTGTATGGAAGCGGTATAGGAAGGGCACAGGCACAGGGTATAGAGCCAGTAGTGCTTGTACGTCACTTCAATGGCCCTAATGATGGAGCCGACCCTTATGCCGGTGTCATTCAGGGCAAGGATGGAGCTTTGTATGGGACAACCTACATTGGGGGCGCCAATAATGATGGCGTGGTGTTCAAGGTCAACCCCGACGGCTCCAACTACCAGGTGCTCCATACCTTCTCGGCGACAGTCAACTTCCAGAACTCCGACGGTGCCTATCCCCTAGCAGGTGTTACTCAGGGGAGTGATGGAGTTTTGTATGGGACGACACAATATGGAGGCGCCTATGGTTGGGGTGTCGTATTCAAAGTCAACCCCGATGGCTCCAACTTCCAGGTAATCCATGCCTTCACCAGAGGCAATGACGGCGGCTATCCCTATGCCGGTGTCATCCAGGGGAGTGATAGAGCCTTGTATGGGACGACCTACTTTGGAGGCACCTATGGGTGGGGCGTGGTGTATAAGGTCAACACAGATGGCTCCAACTTCCAGGTGCTCCATAACTTCAATAACAATGGCCAGGACGGCTTCGAGCCCTATGCCTGTGTCATTGAAGGCAAGGATGGAGCCTTGTATGGAACGACTTATGGTGGAGGCACCAATGGGGCTGGCGTCGTGTATAAGGTCAACCCCGACGGCTCCAACTACCAGGTGCTCCATAACTTCAATGGCCAGGACGGCATCTATCCCTATTTTTCCGGTGTCATTCAGGGGAGTGATGGAGCCTTGTATGGGACGACTTCTGGAGGAGGCGCCAATGGGGTTGGCGTGGTGTTCAAGCTCAACCCCGATGGCTCCAACTTCCAGGTGATCCATTCCTTCTCGGCACCATACGACATGAATGGAGACAACTCCGACGGCTCCCATCCTCGTGCCGGTGTTATTCAGGGTTCAGATGGGGCTTTGTATGGGACGACTGAATTTGGAGGCGCCCTTAATTATGGCGTGGTGTTCAAGCTCAACACAGATGGCTCCAACTTCCAGATGCTCCATAGCTTCAAGTACGGTTACTATGAGGGCGCCTTTCCTCATGGTGGTGTCATTCAGGGCAAGGATGGTAACTTGTACGGGACAAATTTAGGTGTCATCTTTCGTATCGGCCCACAAGCCCTCTTCCTCAACCCCAATAACGCCCCAGCAGGCTCCAACAACCTCACCCTCACCCTCCTCGGAAACGGCTTTGCACAAAACGATACCCTCCTCTGGAACGGTACCATCTCCCTCACCCCCACCTCCGTCTCCTCCGATGGCACCCAAATCCAGGCCACCATCCCCGCTAACCTCCTCATCAACCCTGGTTCTGCCACCCTGCAGGTGCAAGACCCCAACATCCACAACACCACCTCACCTCTTGTTTTCCTCATCGGGGCGGCGCAAATCCGCCTGCAAATTAACTCCATCGGCCGAGACGGCAACAACAACGTGTTGGTTACCCTCACGATAACCAACACCGGAGGAGCCACAGCCTCCAACTTGGCGGTGACATTGGCAACTCTAACGGACAGCACGAAGCAGAAGTTCAACACCAGCAGTTCGTTGCCGATGTCGTTAGGCTCCCTTTCCCCTGGAGGGAGTGTTTCGACGACGTTGGTGTTTCCGTCTACGACAGCTTCCGGTTCGGGTTTGTTGCAGGTACGTGGGACGTATGGCGGCGGTAGTTTTGGCGGGAATTTCCGCGTGACCGTGCCGTAGGTTGGTGTGAAGTTAGGTAGTTCCTCCCCTCCTTCAGCCATGAAGGAAGGGAGGTTTTTTGTCTTTCAGGTGCAACAGCCCCTCCCCCTCTTAGGGAGAGGGGCACCTCGCGGTGGGCGTCCTCGCGGACGGCGCCTTTGCGGCCACTACAACTCCCATGATCGTCTATCTCTCTGGCCGCTGCCTCGCCGTGCGCTAGCACCTCCCGAATCGGGGGAAAGGCCGGGATAGGGGGCGAACAAGGGAGGCTTGCTGTACAATTTGCCTCTAGAGCCGCGAGACTGGCTGTCTCTACAGCCCTCACCCTCCTCCTCAGAATTGGTGGGAAGTGAAACGCAAGATTTCTCGCCTTCGGCTCGAAATGACAGGTGTATCGCCGGCTCTTCAAGGCCGACGGTGCTGCGCTCAAAGCCCCCCCCGCCCCTCCCCCCAATGGGGAGAGGGGAGACCAATAAGGTTATTGGCAGTCTCTTATGATAATCTTCCCTTCGGAAACTAAACACAACCGCCCCCTTTCTCCCGAATCGGGGGAAAGGACGGGATAGGGGGCGAACAAGATAAGCTCATTCTGCTGACTTGCTCTAGAACCGCGAGATTGGCAGCCTCTGCAGCCCCTATCTCTCTGGCCGCTGCATTGCTGTCTGCTAAGACCGCTACTTCGCCGTCTGCAAGACGAAAGGATGGGATAGGGGGCGAACAAAGCAGGCTTGCTCTGCAGACCGACTCTATAGATGAACGGCCACCACTGCCTATCGGGCGGTTGACGCTCTCCTAGTAGATAGAGTAGACTTTATCCTAACAAAGATTCCGTTTTTTGAAAGTGAGACCCTGCTTTCGATGAAGACCTATCATGTGGCCATTGTGGGCGCCACAGGGGCGGTGGGCACCGAGCTGTTGCGTCTTTTAGAGGTACGTGAGTTTCCGGTGGCCTCGCTGCGCCTGCTCGCCTCAGAGCGCTCGGCAGGTCGGACGCTGCCGTTTCGCGGCCAATTGCTCGTGGTCGAACGTCTCGACGCGAACTCCTTCGAGAACGTAGATATCGCCTTTTTCTCTGCTGGAGCCTCTCGGAGCCGCGAGTTTGCCCCTCTTGCGGTTCGCGCCGGCGCCCTCGTCATTGACAACTCTTCCGCCTTTCGAATGGACCCGGCCGTGCCCCTTGTTGTGCCCGAAATCAACCCCGAAGATATCTGCCTGCATAAAGGGATTATTGCCAACCCCAACTGCTCGACCATCATCATGCTGATGGCATTGGCTCCCCTACGTAAACTCGCCCCCATCCATCGCGTTGTGGTATCAACCTATCAGGCGGCAAGCGGCGCAGGAGCCCAGGCTATGGCCGAGCTTATCGAGCAGACCGGCGATGTG
>NZ_DATGLN010000213.1:0-5052 GCF_035294165.1 Chthonomonas sp. | reverse complement strand
AAAAAACTGAAGGATGGTGCGGTTCCACTTTTGCGGGTTCCACTCCATGCAACGTCGGTCGTCGGGGTCTTTACCGCCCTCCATGCCGATCTCATCCCCATAGTAGACACAAGGCGTTCCGGGGTAGGTCATCTGGAAAAGCACGGCTTGGCGTTCCTTGGGCCAATTGTCCTGGCAGAGCGTGCGCAGTCGCACGGTGTCATGGCTGCCGAGCAGGTTAAAGAGAACGGCATCGGCGGCGGGGGGATAGGAATCGCGGATTTGGGCAAGCTGTTGGTCGAAGCGAGAGGGCGTGCTGGTGTCGAACACGAAGAAGTCGAGCACGGCGGCACGCCATGGATAGTCCATCACGCTATCGAACTCATCGCCTTGAAGCCAGGCGTGTGCATCGCCCCAAATTTCGCCCACAAGGTAGGCGTTTGGGTTAACGCTTTTTACCGCTTTGCGAAAGGCTTTCCAGAAGGAGGGCACCACCTGGTCGGCAGCATCGAGACGCCATCCATCTATATGGGCCTCGCGTATCCAGTAGGTGCCAACATGAAGAAAGTAGTCGCGTGTGGCCGGGTTCTCTTGGTTGAGTTTGGGCAGCCAGGGCACGCCGAACCAGCCCTCATAGGTACGCTGTCCTTCGGCGACCACAATGGGGAACTTGTAGATGAAGTACCAGTTGCGGTAAGGGGAGCGCGGGCCTTCCTTGCGAAGGCTTTTGAAGGCGAAGAAGTCTATGCCGGTATGGTTGAACACCCCATCGAGGATCACATGCCAGCCCATGGAGTGTACCTTGTCCACGAGCTTGCGGAGCAGCGTGTTGGTGCCGAACCTTGGGTCAACATGGTAGTAGTCGGTTGTGTCGTACCCGTGGTTGCTACGCGCGGTGAACAGGGGGTTGAAGTAGAGAGCGTTAATGCCTAAACTGTGAAGGTAGTCGAGGTGTTGTAGAACGCCTTGCAGGTCGCCGCCCATGCGGTTGGTGCCGGTAGGTTTAGAGCCCCACGGCTGCACATCGGGCCCGTCATTGGAGGGATCGCCGTTGGCAAAGCGGTCGGGGAAAATCTGGTAGAAAACGGCATCGCGGGGCCATTGGGGCGTTACCAAAAGCGGGTAGGCTGTGGGTTGCAGGGTAAACCAACGGGGAGGGGTGTTTGTGGCCGTCAGGTGCCCGGAGGCATCGTAGCGCAACGCGGTGGCGCCGTCCTTTAAGAGAAAGGCGTAGTGTGTGGGCTGAAGAGAGGGAATATCCACACTGCCTCTCCACCGATCGTAGAGAGGGTCTTTGAGCACGATCTGCATGGGATAGGAGGCCACGCCGCCGTTGGCCTTCTGGATAAGGACGAAGCACCGGGCGACATCGTTATGGCGAGTGCGAAGCGCAAACGCAAAGCGGCGCTCTCCAAGCCGAGTGATGTCGGAGCGATCGGGATGGTGTAGAACGGCAGAGGGGGTGATGATGCCATCGCCTATGCGCGCCGGGTACCGATCGTAGTCTTCAGGTTCTACAACCAACAAGGAGTTGATGTTGGAGTTGCCATCGTCTACTCCTGGGGCATTGGGGTCGTTTACCCAGGTGTTACCGTTGATCACGAAGCGGTAGTAGTAGACACCTGGCGGAATGGGGTAGGTGCCGACCCACGTTTTGCCGTCGGGCTGAAGTTTCAGCGGGTAGGAGGACTTATTCCAATCGTTGAAGGTGCCGGCCACGCACACGGTTTGGGCCGGTTGGGTGGGGACGTAACGGAAAGTGATGGAGCGTGTAAAGGGCGCTTTTACAGAGGACATGGCTTGTGCTGTGCTTTGAGGGCGATGCAGGGCTTTCACCGGCAGCAGACCGGCTTGCGCCAACAGCGAACCCAGCGTTGCCCATAAAGTGAGCGCTACGAAGCGGCGTTGCGGAGACCGTTGCTTGTGCATGGAGATATTGTACCAAAGAGAAGGGAACGTTGAGGCCGTTTTCCTATCGGATAAGCTTTCCCCTATGACTGACGTCGGCAACGGCACCAATTGGCAACTGTTGCACCTGTTGAACGACCATCGGCTGGTTTTTTGAGAAGACCTCAATTTGTTGCGGAAAAATCCTATTGGCGAAATTAGCATGAAACTCATTCTAGAGCCAATTCGCACAGCAAGTCTGCCTTGTTCGCCTCCTATCCCATCCTTTCCGTCCTCGCAGACAGCAATGCAACGGTCTTGCAGACAGCAGTGCAGCGGCCAGCGAGATAGGCGATGAAGGAAACGACACAGGCCGCTGAGGCGGTCAGCCCCCCTGCCTGATAGAGGGAGGAGATGGGCCTTGAAGAAGCGATGATACGCCTGTCATTTCTTATGATAAACGCCTGTCATTTCGAGCCGAAGGCGAGAAATCTTGAGTTTCACTTCCCACAAGTGCTGAGGGGAAGGGGGTGGGGCTGCGGAGGCTGATAATCTCACGGTTCTAGAGGCAGTTTACAAAACAAGACGACTTTGTTCGCCCCCTATCCCTTCCTTTCCCCCTATTAGGGAGAAAGGGGGCGGTTATGATGGGTTTCCAAAGGAAAGGTTATCATAAGGGACTGCCAATGAACTTATTGGTCTCCCCTCTCCCCAATGGGGGGAGGGGCGGGGGGGTGGGGGCCTTGAGGGGTAGGCCTTGAAGAGCCGGTAAGAGAGACGCCTGTCATTTCGAGATAAACACCTGTCATTTCGAGCCGAAGGCGAGAAATCTTGAGTTTCCATTCCCACCAGCCCTGAGGGGATGGGTATCGGTCTTGAGGTTACCCCACTCCAAACGACTCGTGGCTGCGAGGGTTAACTAAGAAATGGTTCATCAAAGAAAACCGGGTGTTATGATGGCAACCTGAAAGAATTCTCAGATAGCTTTAAGGTTCTTCTAAGGGGCGGCCTCGTACAATAGATTAACCATCCTGCAAAGAGAGGAGTTTAAGTATGGCGTCGTTGCGTTCAACCGTTGGGGTTATGCTGGCAATTGGCTCGGCGATAATGCCTTCTACGGTCGCCCTAGCACAAAAACACCCCACCCACACAAAACATCCCGCTGCTATGGCCAAGATAAGCGCGGCCCAGGCAAAACAGATCGCGCTTAAGCGCTATCATGGTCGTGTCGTGGGTAAGGTGGCCTTGGAGAATGAGGAGGGAATTTGGCAGTACAGCGTGATGGTGCGTTCGGGTAGAACCCTACGAGAGGTGATGGTGGATGCGAAGACGGGCAAAATAGACAACGTGGAGGTAACAACCGCCGCCAAGGAGCGGGCGGAAGCCAGGGCGGAAAAGGCAAGAGCCAACGGCCATCGTGCTCCAAAATCTCCCAAAAAGCCTTAATCCTCTACCCATGCGTTGCGCGAGCAGATGGGGTCTTCCCATCTGCTTCTTTCTTCCTTGCCCTGCTTCCGCGCCTATTGACAGATCGGCGCGATCCCTCTATAATTACCTCCGTAGGCTCCGCTCGTTGAGAGCGGAGTTTTTAGCCAAAACAAGGAGTAAAAACTATGAAGCTTTGGTATGGCCTCGGAGCGGCCCTCCTCTGCTTTACGCTGGGAACCGCAGCCAGCAATGCAACACCACACGGAGCGAAACCCATGAAGCACCTTCTGGTTGTTACCGTTACCAAAGGCTTTCGACACGACAGCATCCCCGTGGCGGAGCAGGTGATCCAGATGTTGGGAGAGAAAACCCACGAGTGGGACACCGATTTTGTGCGCACCGATGAAGAGATGCAGGAGAAGATGACGCCGGAAGCCCTTAAAAAGTACGACGCGGTGGTGTTCGCCAATACCACCGGCGTCCTGCCGCTGCCCGATCCCCAAGGTTTCCTCGACTACATCAAAGACGGACACGGGTTCGTGGGGATGCATTCGGCCAGCGACACCTTTCACACCTGGCCCGGCCAGCAGGATGGGGTGTCGGAGTATATTCAGATGCTCGGTGGCGAATTCCTAACCCATCATGCGCAGAGCGTGGCCGATATCCACATCGAAGACACCCACTTCCCCGGCATTCGTGAGCTGATGGCGGAGGGAGAAAAGGCCGGTGGCGGGCCTAACACGCCAATTGAACAACTGCAGCAGGGGCATAGCGTGGTCTACGACCACATCTGGCTCGTCTTCGACGAGATGTATATCCTCAAGAACAACGATCGCACCAAGGTGCATGTTATCCTCTCGATGAATCACTATCCGAACGATGGCAGTCCCGATGCCGGTAAGCCGGGAGACCATCTCATCGCATGGTGCAAAAGTTACGGCAGAGGGCGCGTCTTTTATACTGTGCTCGGCCACCGACAGGAGATGTGGCGCGATCCGCTCTATCAACAACTGATTTTAGGCGGCATTCGTTTTGCTCTAGGGCTTGCCCATGCCAACACCAAACCCAGCCCGCCTCTCTCTACAGCAGGGAAATAGCGGCATCGGTTCGTAAGGCCTTCCTTAACGAGGGGATCAGGTGCCTCTCTCCCTGTAGGGGGTAGGGCTTGAAGAGCCGGTAAGAGAGACGCCTGTCATTTCGAGCCGAAAGCGAGAAATCTTGAGTTTCACTTCCCACAAGTGCTGAGGGGAAGGGCGCCCTACCCCCAGAAAATCACAAGATTTTCTGGGGACCCCCTGTATCGGCCTTGAGGGAAAAGGCGCCATGCGCAGCACCGGCGCGCTTGAGGAGGGACATGCCACATCGCTCTATTGGCAAGGAGTCTGCCGCCTGCTGCCGCCACAACGCTTTCCCGGTCGCGTGCATCAGGGGGGGCAGCCGACCCGTTCAACACCTTGCTCAACGACGGCCACTTTAGGAAATTTGACCAGCTGTGGCTCTCCTCGAGGAATTGTGCAGGAAGCTTAACCAGTCCCTCGAAAATCGGTTCTTTGCGGAATTCGGCGTCCCATTTGCGAACATGGGACAGGTAAGCTTCTCTCATTCTCCCTTCTTCCTTAGGGCAAAACCGGCCGGATGAGAGTAACGATTTTCGATGACCTTGGCTTGTGGGTTGGGTTATAAAAAATTTTGGGTATCGGGGTTAGGATGAGAAGGAATCATGCGGATAGTTGGGTAATATAAAGGTATCATGTCGGG
>NZ_DATGLN010000212.1:0-3895 GCF_035294165.1 Chthonomonas sp. | reverse complement strand
CGTCGAGAAGAGCCGTCGTATTGTTGGCGGCATCGTGGAGCACCCATGCGGAGAACGGATGCGTTATGACAGGATGAAGCACCGCAAAATCGGGGCTTGTGATCGTAAGATGATGAAACCCGCCTTTGGGCAGCGAATCGGTTGGTAACGTGATATCGAAGGTGCAGGTTACTCGATTATGATGGCTTGGGGTGCGAGTATAGAAATAGAATTCGTTAACGTTGAAGTCCTTTCTTTCCAGAGGAACGTAACGCGCGACGGCATAGTGTGCCGACCCTCTGCCTAGGTCCCAGAACTTAAAAGGATGGCAGTCGCCCTCGATGCGCCAGTGCAGATTTTTTGGGGTGAGATGGTCTGCTGCAATGGAGGCCTTTACCCCCTGCCCAACCATGAACTCTGTGCCGGAGGGTGTTTCTGCACCGCCTTCAAGATTCAAGTGAATGGGGGTGGCGAACGCCTGAAAGACAATCTGTATGAAGCCCGTCTCCTCGAGATTCGTTCTCTCGCTAGGCAAAACGATTTTTGGGGAGACAGATAAAGAGAAATGCGCCGCGGGATGAGCGATCAGCAAGCAGTTGGCCCCGCCCATACTGTAGCTTGCATTCTGAGGTCCTTGTCTGGTCACTTTCAGCGGTAAACCTAAACCGCTGTTGATGGTGAGTTTAAGAGGTTGCGTCTTCAAATTGACATAGCCGAGAAGGTAAAATCGCCGGCTCACGACAATATAGGGTGGTGGTGGCTCTTGATGATCGGGAACCCAAGTGAATGTGGCCGTAAGCGGCCCATCAAGCTCGGAAGAGATAGAATATCCGGCTTTAAAGATGGCATACATCATCTCACCGTTGTAGCTTGGGATGGGGCTTCCGTTATAGCTTGCCAGAATAGAATCTGACTGGGGCTGCATGGGGGTAAGATGAATCTTCGTGCTGTTTTTATTGACGATAGTAGTGACTATTTGACCGCCACTATAGGACACAACGTAGTGCCCTGCCGACGCCGTCTGAATGCCAACATAGAGGGAAAACAACAGAATTTGCGAAATGAGCAAGACAGGTTTTCGCAGAGAGATTGGTTCGTTGTGCATCCAGCTTCTAAACCTGCACCAACAAGGCAGCATAGCAGTTTCTCCTCGTCTAGGAATCTTGCCTTTTAGACGTTTTAA
Source organism: Chthonomonas sp. (assembly GCF_035294165.1). Classification (GTDB taxonomy): domain Bacteria; phylum Armatimonadota; class Chthonomonadetes; order Chthonomonadales; family Chthonomonadaceae; genus Chthonomonas. The sequence goes on along the minus strand of NZ_DATGLN010000212.1, from coordinate 2,733 downwards.
GGGTAAGTCGCGTTATATTTTTTTGCAGCTTTCAGGGCTTTTAGTTTCAAGATAGAGGCGGTCGTGGCCTTGCTTGTTCCACAAGACCACGACCGAAAAGGGGGGGTTATTTGGAGGCGGCAGGGGCTGTTTCTTCGAGAATGGGTTGGAGGGCAGCGGCGATGCCGGCCTCTCCCGTGCCCAAGTCTACGTTCTTAAATAGCCACCACTGCTCCGTGTGGGTAATGGTGCCACCCGGCGGCACGGTCTCCAATGGGCCAAGGGTCTCTAGCTCGAGGAAGATGTTGTTGGTAAAACTTTCGACGTTGCAGCCGAAGTCAGGGTAGGTTTGGTCATCGTGGTAGTTAAAGCGTTTGAGGAAAAGAACGCCATGGCGGAAATAGGCCGCCCAACCCTGGTGGTCACCGATGCCGAACTTCTGGGGTTCAGAGCGGTTGGGGTCTTGCGTAAGCGTAATAAACTGCTTGCCCCACATCCAACGCGGGTCTGACATATCGGTATATTTCCAGAGGGTGAGGGGGCGCGCCGGGCTGATGTCGGCATCGTGGGAGACGTAGGGTTCCTGAGGAAAAATAGCCTTGCCGTCCGTGTTCATGGCCGACATGGCCCAACAGGCCATCTGAACCGGAAAAAGCCCTTTGTTGGTAAGGCGATGCACCACCGTAACATGGCTGCCTTGAGGATCGAGGGTAACCCATATCTCTTTTTGGATGTTGGTTATCTCTTCCACCGGCTCGATGAGTTTTACCGTGTTCCCGTCAATCTCAACTTGGATCGGGGCGTTATCGGGCACGTAGGATCGGGGAATAGCTTCTGGAGAGTGCCACAGACGATGACCACCCCGAATGTACCAGTCGCCAAGGGAGGTTTTTAAGGTGACGCCGGGGATGGTGGCAAAGATATTGCCGTCATCTCCGCTGCCTACGAAAGCGTAGCGCATGATGCGCGGGCCGTAGTCGGTAGGCAGAATCAGTTCGACGGTTCCGTTGCTCATGCGAATGTTATGCGGGGTGCCGAGATAGGGCACATCGCGTTCGATCTTAACCTGGGCGTTTGCGGCGCTGCCCGCACCGATGACGAACAGAGCTAGCAGGAGCCAAGCACTCGATGGAATGTGAAACGTCATGCAGGGGCCTCCAAAATGTAGAGTGAAGCGTTCTTCTATTTCTTGCTCTGCCCCGCCGATTCCTGCTTTTTGGAAAAGAATAAGGTTTGGTCTTCACATGTTACCCACTCCTGCGAGATAGGAATGCGAACGAGCACTTTTCGTGGTGTGCACAGTTGCGGTAAAATAGCGCATGGCGTGGGGCGCGGTTCCCTCGGCTCTTGATAAAAGAAGGAAGCTCTTGTTTATGCGCACGGCTCAAACGGCAGATAGATCGGAGGGTACAAAACGTAAACCCGTCTTTAGCCCCACGCGAATAGCGACCTATTTAGAGTGCGCCGTAAAGTATCGCTACATCTATCTCGATCGCATTGGGAGATACTACCAACGTCCCCGTGCCTCCTACAGCTTCGGCACCACGCTGCATCTTGTATTGCGCCAGTTTCACGAGCAGGGCGCCTCGCTTACCTCTGAAGAGCTGGTGCAATCGCTACGGCAAAACTGGGTGCAGGCCGGCTATGCCGACGCCGCCGAGGAGGCGGAACATATGGCAATGGGCGAACAGATCGTGGCCGCCTATCGGCAGGAGATAACGCAACGCGGTGAAGCCTGTGAGCTTTTTGCCACCGAAAAGACTCTCTCCTACGATATGGGACGCTATATTCTTCAGGGGCGGGTAGACCGCATTGACCGTCATCCGGACGGAACGTTAGAGATCATTGACTATAAAAGCGGCATTACCACTATCACCCCAGAGGATGTGGCTTCTAGCCTTGCGATGTGCTGCTATCAGTTGTTGGTAAAGCGGCTTTATCCTGAAGCTCCGGTTTGCGCCACCATCTACTGCCTTCGTTCTGGAGAGGCGGCCACCGTGGCCCTTAGCGACGAAGCGCTTGAAGAGTTTGCTAAAGACCTCGACCGAATCGTAGAACAGATATTGCAGACCGATTTCACGGAGGTTTACCCAAAGCGTATGCCGCTTTGCGAAACGTGCGACTTTCTCTCTCTCTGCACGCGCTTTTGGCGGCAGCAACAGCGGGAGACTGCCGTGGTAGATGAACCTTTTCCTACGAACACGGAGTCGGAGTAAGTAAGAATGCAGGGGAAAGAGAGGCGCGGGCGTATTACGGTGCCGGAACTGCGCGCGCGGAAAGCGCAGAAGGAGAAGATCGTGATGGTTACGGCCTACGACTATCCTTCCGCCTTGTTGGCCGAGCGCGCCGAGGTGGATGTGGTACTGGTAGGCGATTCGGTGGGAATGACGGTGCTCGGCTTCTCCGACGTCCTCCCCGTCACTTTAGAGATGATGCTACACCATGTTCAGGCCGTTCGGCGCGGCCTACATCGGGCGCTATTGCTTGCCGATATGCCGTTTGGTTCGTATCAAGTAGGGGAGGAGGAGGCCATGCGGAGCGCCATTCGCCTGTTGAAGGAGGGAGGAGCGCAGGCCGTCAAGCTTGAGGGGGGCACTTTGGTTGCAGGGTTAGTGAAAAAGTTAACGGGCGCCGGCATCCCAGTTATGGGGCATATCGGTCTAACGCCGCAGTCCGTGCATCTGTTGGGAGGGCATCGGCTGCAAGGGCGTGAGCCGGAGGCGCCTGAGAGAATGCTTGCGGATGCCAAAGCCT
>NZ_DATGLN010000211.1:0-7163 GCF_035294165.1 Chthonomonas sp. | reverse complement strand
ATTGCCCATCATTCGGTAGGCGAAGTTATAGATTTGGCGCTGGTAACGCTTTACGAGTTGATCATAAGCGGACCAGTCCCCACACAGCGTACGCTGTACGAGGTCGGAATCCTTTTCTTCCACGAGTGTGATCGTCCCCATCGGTCTCACGGAGCGCTCTCTTTCTTGAAGAGACTACGCAACCGTGAAGTGTTCGGTTTCAAGAACTTTTCTCACTTCATTCCACACGAAGGCGATTTGCCCTATTTGACTAGAAATGTAGGCTTATTTATTTAGAGCGATCCTGTTCTATCTCATGAGCGATTTCGAGGAAACTTCGATAGCGCCTAGCAGAAAGCTGCCCCTGCTCTACCGCCATTTTAAGGCTACATCCGGGTTCGGTTTCGTGCCGGCAGTCGCGAAACCGGCAGGGGGTAGCGAGAAACGGCCTGAAATCCACAAAGCATTCGGCCAACTCTTGCCGAGAGAGGGCAGGCAGCTCTAGCTGTCGCAGGCCGGGTGTATCGGCCACCCATCCGCCTCCTTCTAGAGGAAAAAGCTCGCGTACGGTGGTGGTATGCCGTCCTCGGTGGGTAACATCGCCAACCGCTCCAACCTTCAGATGCAAACCCGGTTGCAGAACGTTGAGCAGGCTCGACTTGCCCACCCCAGAAGGGCCGGTAAAGGCCGAAATACGTCCGCGCAGCACCTGACGAAGCGGCTCAATGCCGGTCTCTTTCAATGCGCTTGTTGGCAGAACTCTATAGCCCAGAGCCGCGAACTCACCGAAACTGTTTTGAAATTGCGCCTCATCCACCAGGTCACGCTTGTTGGCTACCAGAACGGCCTCCAGACCAAACGCCTCGGCTGCCACCAGCCAACGGTCTATGCGCCACGGGTCGGGGTTCGGCTCGGCACAAGCAAAGACCACAACTAGCTGGTCCAGATTGGTAACAAGCGTTTGCTCCTTGCCTCGAAAGGCCGCTCTGGCGAAGCGTGTCCGCCGCGGCAGTACCTCCTCGATAACGCCGGTATGGTTAGGCAAAATGGAAAAGAGCACCCGGTCGCCAACGGCCACGACATCGGTTTGTGGGGGTCTTTTCGCCTTGACAACCCGGCGAGGGAGCGCCGCACTTTCCGTGTAGGTAAGCTGTTTGCGAAGGGTGCCTCTTAAGATGCAGGTATAGCGAGGCGGATCACTGCTTTTATCTGCCTCCGCTTGCACTATGTAGGTACCGCTTAGCACTTTCAATACAATGCCTTCCTGCAGCTCCCTGCAGGCTATATCATCTTTCTCGTTCTGAGCCTTGTACGCCTCCGACGCCATTCTTTCTCCTCATTCCCATGCACACCTAGGTGTACATGAACATTTACGGATGGGAAGTCCACTCACCACGGCGTAACCACACTGTTGACTCGGCTGCTGAAGAAACAATTGTTTGCCGCCCGTGGCGATCTTTTCGGCGAATCCCTGTGTAATAAGGATACTGTTAAAACAAGTTGTAAGGAATCTATCCCGCAAGTCCTCTAAAATCGGGCGACATTAAGAGCGAGTTGCAGCCCATAATCGTATCTGCGTCTATTATACCGTGAATAGAGCCGGCAAATCCTATTCACTTCCCCTTGTGCACTCTGTTGCACTACTTGCAGTTTTTTCAGGGTTCGCCAACGCTTCTGCAAGAGCATCCACACTCTTTTCTCTCAGATAGGCTTCATTATCCCTGTCATTTATTTCACTATGCGCTATTGCCATCACGCGAGCCTTCAATCCGCCCACTAAGGACCGTATTTGCGGTTCTACCGCGGCATCATTCACTCCTAGCATGGGAAACAGCCAAGACGCCCAATTCTCCGACTTTGAAGACCGTTCGCTGAGACATCCGGAAAGCAGTAGATGCTCCTTTGCGCGGGTAAGAGCGACATAGAGCAGCCGAGTAGACTCCTCTTGATCGCGCTGCAACCGCAGTTCCTCGATGACACTGTAGGCGAGATCGCGCTCTCCCATAATTCGGCTACCGATGGCCATAGTTTTGCCATGGCAGACAAACAGCTCCTGTGAGGGCAGTTGGGATGGGTGTGAAAGATCGGCCAAGCACACCACAGGAAACTCCAGTCCCTTAGCCCGATGGATGGTTAGCAGCCGCACCACGTCTGCCTCCTCCTCTTCCGTTGGGGCATCCCCTTCGCGGGGGGAGAGCTTTTCGATCTCTTTTAGTTGCTGAATGAAGGAAGAGACACCGAAGACCGGCTCTGCACTCGCCATCTGCAGGAGTTTACGCATATTCGCCAATCTTCGCCGGCCATTAGGCCGACTTAGGAGACAAATGTCGTAGTTTGTATGCAGAATAAGCCTCTCCAAAATTTGGCCGACAGGAAGTCGATCTTCTTGTGCACGAAGCGTCTCTACGATCTGCAGAAAGCGGTGCAGCCTTTCTTTTTCCCTTTCGGTCAAAACCTGCGAGTTTAGCAGGGAACCGAGAGAAAGATGAAGCGGCTCAGAACTTCTTTCTCCTCGAAGGCGGTGCAGTTCCACCAGCGAATCGATCCTAAGTCCAACAAACGGCGAGCGCAATACGGCAGTCAACGCTTTATCATCAAAAGGGGAATCTAGATACGCCAAGAGATTTACGAGGTCGCGAACCTCGTGTCTGGCGTAGTAGCCACGTCCCCCACCTACAACAAAACAGGGTACCCCGTGGCGGGCAAAGGCCTCCTCGTAAAGTGCTACCCTTGTTAGGGTACGAAATAGCACGGCGATATCGCGCCACCGCACAGGCTCTCCACATCTCGGGTCGGAGCGGGCGGTGATATGTAGCTGCGCGTTCTCCACAATCTCACGGATGCGAATGGCCAAAGCTTCCGCTTCTCTAAGTTGATACTCGTCTCTACGCATTTCTCTCGCAAGCAGAATCTCTATGGAGGGAGTCTCTTTCGGCAGAAAGTCCGCCCCGGGTGTCAGAGGTTCAAAGCTCTCTTCAACGAAGGTGTGCTGACTAAACACCCGTTCAACCAGTTGAAGCACTTCAGGCCGAGAGCGAAAATTATCGGTAAGCCGCACATGGGCATGCTTTTGTTCGTTTTCTGCCTGGCGAATGACCTCCCGAAACAGCAGAGGCTCTGCCCCACGAAAGCCGTAGATGGACTGCTGGATGTCACCAACCAGAAATTTTCTGTTGCAAATCCGACCGTCTTCCTCATGTAGCAGTTCAATGAGGCGTACTTGCAGACGATTCGTATCTTGAAACTCATCTACTAATAGATGACGGAAGTGTTTCTGGTAGCGATGACGTACCGAGGGAAAGTTTTCCAGCAATTGTACCGCCTTGCTTTGCAGGTCTTCCATATCTAGACAGCCGAGACGGCGCTTACTCTCCTCATATGCCCGCCACACATGAAGCAATAATTCCAGAAAGTTATGACAACAGGAGGCCGACTGTCTCTCCAGCTCGCGGGTAGTTTGGTGCACCTTCAGCGCCTGGGTCACGGCCTCTCTTATGCGATAGAGAACAGGCAAAAGATCACGTTCGCCGGGGCCAGTTGCATGATAATTCCGTCTCCTCATGAGGTGTTTTATTCTACTAAACCATTCTAGTAGGGAGTAGGGATCGCCCTTATCTTCAGGACATGCCGCTATTTGGCTCGCTAAACTGTCTGCTAGCTCGCGCATTCCTCCCCTCAAACTTCCAAGAAGCGGCACAAGGGCATCGCGACACCCCTTTATCTCAGAGACGATAGGTTCAAAAAAGGTGCGCACACACTCTAGGTTTCTTCTAGCAATACCATCTAACGATGTGGCAGCCAAGCTTTCGACATCCTCTTGCTGCCATCCGGCATTTCGCAGGGTTGCGAGCACATGTTCCATTGACTCGGCCAACAAAACAGTGAAATCACGACTGTTTTGCAATTCATGGTGGCCCTCTTGCATAGCTGTTAAAAGCTCCTGTATTCGTGCATCGTTTTTCTCTACTAGGCGATCTAACTCCTGTTCACAGCAACGACGCAGAAGTTGGGCGGCTCCTATCTCATCAAGCACCTGAAATTGGGGGTCTATCTGGGCTTCAAAAGGATTTTCTAACAGCAGTCGCGCGCAAAACCCGTGAATGGTGCTGATATAGGCATTCTCGATCTGGCGCAGTTCTTCCATCAGATTCAGATATCGAAACGCCTCGATGATTCGGTTTTTCATTTCGCGGGTGGCTTTATCGGTAAAGGTGATGACAAGGATATGTTCCGGTGTAGCTCGAAGCTCTTCAGGCAGGCTTCCACGCTTGCTCTCAACAATAATCCGAACGAAGCGCTCCACCAAAACTTTGGTCTTCCCCGACCCTGCTCCTGCCGACACACAAACATCTTTATCCAGAGCCTCGATAGCCGCTTGTTGCGATCGGGTGAAGGTAGAACTCAACATGACGCCCCCTTACTCATCTGTCTGTTTCTTGGAGTATACTTCTTTCCAACACGTATTGGCATCCTTTGGGTACAACATGGCCACAGTATACGCGATCGTCAATCAAAAGGGTGGGGTAGGGAAAACCACAACGGCTATCAACGTTGCGGCCTATACTGCCCTGGCAGGTGCCCGAACTCTGCTTATTGATCTCGACCCGCAGGGGAATGCGACGAGCGGTTTTGGCATCAACAGAAAGTCCTTAGAGCACTCGACTTACGAAGTGCTTGTAGAGGGCCACCCCCTTCTCGATTCTCTGGTAGAAACGCCCATCGCAGGTCTTTCCTTGCTTCCTGCCACCATCGATTTGGCGGGTGCCGAATTGGAGCTAATGCCTAAAATCGGGCGTGATAACTATCTACGCGAGGCCATCGAGCCGGCGGTAGGGCATTTCGATCTGATTTTCATAGATGCCCCCCCCTCTTTGGGCATTCTTACGGTAAATGCTTTGGTTGCGGCTGAGGGACTTATCATACCGCTACAAGCGGAGTTTTACGCACTAGAGGGAATCTCCCAACTTTTGCGCACCATCGAGTTAGTTCGTCAGCGATTGAATCCCAAGTTGGAGATCACCAAGGTGATTTTAACCATGGTCGATTCGCGCACTCGTCTTTCACAACAAGTAGCCGATGAGGTACGTCAATTTCTCGGGGACAAGGTCTCTGCTATCGAGGTGCCTCGCAATGTGCGCTTATCTGAGGCACCCAGTCATGGTCTGCCGATAGCTCTCTACGATCCCCGCTCTCGTGGTGCGCTTGCTTACAAAAAAATTGCGGAGGAGATATATGGCCAAACGCGGACTCGGTCGCGGTCTCGCCATGCTGCTTCCTGAGGCTGCGGAAATTTCTCAGGGTCAGGTGCGCGAGATAGATATCGCGGCGATTCTACCCAATCCCTATCAGCCCCGAACGCTCTTTGACCCGGTGGCGCTTGAGGAGTTAGCCCAGTCCATTCGTGAGCATGGGGTACTTCAGCCCATCCTTGTAAGGGAGACCGATTCGGGCAAATTTGAGGTGGTAGCCGGTGAGCGTCGTCTTCGTGCGGCCCAACGGGCTGGGCTAACCCGCATCCCCGCTATGGTGCGCGCCTGTTCCGAACGGGAGATGCTTGAGGTGGCCATAGTTGAAAACCTTCAACGAGAGGACATCACTCCCATCGAAGCCGCCAAGGCCTACTTTCGAATGATGCGCGAATTTGGGCTGACTCAAGAGCAGGTGGCACAACGTGTAGGCAAGACCCGAACGGCCATCGCCAACGCTTTGCGCCTCTTACAACTGCCGGAAGAGGTTCAGGAGAGCCTTGAACGCGGCGAGATATCTGAAGGGCATGGTCGTGCCCTTATGATGGCCGAGCGTCCCGATGCCATCCTCCGTCTTTGGGCTGTTGTTAAATCGCGCGGTCTCTCCGTTAGGGAAACGGAGCGTATGGCTAAAGCCGCACGTCAGGCTATCTCTCCTTCCCCTGCTCCTGCCTCTCCTCCGGACCCACAGATTCAATACATCCAAGAACGGCTGCAGGGTGCTCTTAAGACACGCGTGGCTCTCCATTTCGCCTCGAGTGGTGCGGGGCGCATCGAAATTTTCTTCTATTCTCTCGATGAACTCGAGCGTCTTCTTGACCACCTTGTGCCTCAGGAAGGTTAAACACTCCGATGCGAAAAGAGCGTTTTTACTTCCACGATCCCCTCGCTCCTTCCCCCAACGTGCCGCTTCATCCCGGCGTTTCTGCCGTCCTCATGGATTCTGCAGGGCGTATTTTATTCCTCAAGCGCCGACAGAGCGACTATTGGTCACTGCCTGGTGGTCGTATTGACCCCACCGAATCTGCTGCCGAATGCTGTGTGCGTGAAGTGTTAGAAGAGACCGGCCTCTTGACACGGGTTGTGCGTCTTATTTCTATTAACACCGATCCTCAGAGCATTGTTGCCTATCCAGATGGGAATGTACATCGTAGCTTTGTCCTCTGTTTTCTGGTTGAGTACGTTGAAGGCGAGCTGCGCCTCGGCGCGGAAGCATCCGATTTTTGCTGGTGTACTCCTTCCGACCTAGAAGCTCTGCTTATCATTCCAGACAGTCGCCAGAACGCACTCGATGCTTGGGCAAATCGGCTTATGACCTTTATTCGGTGAGTGTCAAACGTTTGACATTCCCCGTCTGCCCTTCAACTTTTGCCAAATGAGGGATTTAGTGTGCCACAACAGGGTTCAAAAAAGAAGGTTCTTGCGGGTGAGGAGCGCCACAGTAAAAAGGGCAGGAGTTCACCTGCCCTTTTGTTGTCTGGAGTCAATTACGATCACAGTGCCGTGTTATCGGCGAGAGTGCGCCGAATCATGAGGTCGGCAACCTCTTCTCCACTCACATGATATTGACCGCTCTCCACGAGGGCCTTCAGCTGCAGAACCCGATCCATTCGTACATCGGGAACCTGCTCGATAGCCTGTTTGACCTTCTGGATATCCTGCGCCTTGGCGGATATCTCGATGGAGACAGCCTCCGGACTGGTCGAAGACGAATCGCCAGTTCGAGAACGAGCCGATCGGCTTTTAACGTTCGCACCACGTACCGGCGTGGCGGCTAACAGACGATTCACTTCCTCAGTAGATATTTGCATTGTCTTGCCTCCTGACCATTAAGACGCGATAACCGCGCCGAACTGAGTCGAGGACGGCAACCTGGCAACCATGGGGGATAAACCCCTACAGGCCCATGGCTTTGCGCCCCCACATTTCTATGGGTTT
>NZ_DATGLN010000210.1:0-1053 GCF_035294165.1 Chthonomonas sp. | reverse complement strand
GAACAGCCAGGCCCGAAAGGGCGCCTCTCCTCGAAACGAAAACGCGCGTTCAAACGCCCGTAGAAACGCCTCCGATGTTACCTCCTCGGCATCTTCGCGGTTGCGCAGCAGATGGTAGGCATAGGCGTAGACCTGGTGCACATACATCTCGAACAGGGTGTCGAGGGCCTCTCGGCTGCCAGACTGCAGGCGCAGCACCAGGCGTTGCTCAAAAAGGCTTCCCGGCCCCCTATCCTCACCCTCTCGTGGTGCCTGAAGTTCCTCCATCTGTTACGACGCTCCCTGCGAAGAAAAAGTGTCGCCAACCCCCTTTGCTTCTCTTCCATTATATCCGCTTTTGGACATTGCGGATTCGGTTCTTACCCGTTTTTCCTCCTTCAGGTCTCTATTACGTCGCCCATTCCTAGAGATGTCTTATCCAGAGGAAGTAGGGGCTCCTTCAAGAAACGATTTAAGCGATAGGTTAAAAATTTTTGCCCGTCTGTCCAAAAACGTCCCTGTCAAACGTTTATAATGTAGTTTATTGCCCTATAGGGTGGTAAACCGTAAGAATCGCGTTAAATGGCTCTATGTTTCAAGGAGGTAGAAAAATGTCTCTACGCCATCTGCTTTCGGCGTTTCTTACCGCGCTGGTTCTAACCCTCGGCTGCCTCGGTGCGACCACATGGGCTGTGGAGACGCCTAACCGTTCGATCAGCCCCTGCCCACCATGCTACACCAACAACTGCGGTGGCGCATCCGACTGTCTAGACTGCTGCCATAAATACTGCGGCAACAGTGGGCTGGCCGAAGATCAATGTGCAGCTTGCTGCCCGGTCTCTATCAGTTAACTACGATGGTTCCTAAAGCTGCATAGGGGTAAAAGATGAGGGTCTGGGGAGGGTTATCGTCACCATGAGGATAGCCCTCCTGTCATAAAAATATAGCAAGGAGACCCCCTGCGTTTACGCGGGGGAGGAATTGCTATCCGCATTCCCCCGATTGTCGAGAGCAATCGTGGCGTCACAATAACTCCTCGCACTCCTTTCCGCTTTCGCTGGTAAGTAGAGAGTA
>NZ_DATGLN010000209.1:0-7752 GCF_035294165.1 Chthonomonas sp. | reverse complement strand
AAAGGTGGTGGTTCTTGCCTGCAGCATGGCGAGCGCCTGCTTAAGGGTGGCAACATCTCCTTGACGTGCGGCCACCTGCAGAAGTTGCAACTGGGCGAAAAGGTTATCGGGGCGTTGTTGCAAAATGGCTTTAAGCTGCTGCAGTTCCTGTTGAAGCCCTGCCGGCGTGCCGAGTTGGTCGTAACTGTAGGCAAGTTCATAGCGAGCGCGAAGGTCGTTTGGGTTCAGTTGAACGGCCCTTTGGTAGTACTGAATGGCCTCGCCGATTTTGCCCTGTTGAAACGCAAGCAAGCCGAGCAACCGCTGAATAGCGCTGCTGTTGGGATCGAGTTGTTCGGCCTTCTGAAGGTATTGGGCAGCCTTTTGATAGTTAGGTGGTGAGGCACGCAACTCCATAAGGCCGAGGTCTGCCCATACTGCAGGCTCTTGCGGCGCGATTTCGCTGGCCAATTTGAGATATTTTTTGTCATGACCACCGTTATCTGCCACCTGCAGGGCGACACTGCCGATGGTGAAATCGGAGACCTGTTGAAGATAGGAAGCGTGGGGAGAACGGGAGCAACCGCAAAACCAAAAGATGCCGACGATCCATAGCAGGCCGAACCGTATTCGTTGAGACATAAGGGCCAAAGGAGACTCCATTCGTTACAGGTTAGCAGAAGTATCTTTTTCTAAATAAAGCGATTTTGCGAAGCCGCCTGGCCTCGCATGTTCGGCTAAATTATAGTCTAAGTTCCGAGGTCACGGCAAGGTGTTTTTTTGTGTTGAGAAATAGAGTTGCCAGTGGCATTCATAGAGATGCGCACGCGGAAACCATGTCATCTCAAATGAGGGGAAGGGCGTCGGCCTTGAGGGGAAGGGCGCCCTACCCCAGAAAATCTTGCGATTTTCTGGGGACCCTGTATCGGCCTTGAAGAGCCGATGAGATAGACGCCTGTCATTTCAAGCCAAAGATGAGATGAACAACTGTCATTTCGAGCCGAAGGCGAGAAATCTTAAGTTTCCATTCCCACCGGCCTTGAAAGGGAGGACGCCCTGCTTCGGAAATCTTGCGATTTACTAGGGACCCCTAGTCGGCCTTGAAGAAGCGGGCATCAGACCCTATGTTCTCTTTGGGCATGGTTTGGACAGCGGAAGCAGGAAAGAGGGGAACCGATGGGGAAGTTATCGGCAGTATTCTGGATTCCTAGTTGGGAGAGCGCTATGAAGCAGGAAGAGATCAGCCGACGCAAGTTTTTGCAGACTACCGGCGGGGCCGTTGCAGCAACCGCGCTGGGCGCGGCCGCCGAGGCGAAAGCGGCGCCTAGACGCAAGCGGGTCTCCGCAAACGACAAAGTGGTGTTGGGCTTTATCGGGGTGGCGGGGCGCGGCTATGGCGCGCACATGCAGACGTTTGGGCAGATGGAGGACGTTCAGATAGGAGCTGTCTGCGATGTTTACCAGCCGTATGTTGATCGCGCCGTGAAGTTTACCGACGGGAAAGCGAGGGCTTATCATGACTTTCGACAGCTACTGGAGCAGAAAGATATTGATGCCGTAGTGGTGGCCACTCCGCCGCATTGGCATCCCATTATCTCCATTTTAGCCTGTGAAGCCGGTAAGGACGTTTATTGTGAGAAGCCGATGAGCCGATACCCTATGGAGGCTCTTATGATGGCACGCGCCGCGCGCGTCTACAAACGCGTGACCCAAGTCGGTACCCAAATTCACGCCACGGAGAACTATCATCGGTGCGTTAACATCGTTCGTTCCGGCGCTTTAGGGCCGATTACAGCCGTTACCAACATCTGCACCATGAACGACGATTCGGAGGGACTCGATCATCCGGCCGATAGCGATCCGCTGCCGGGTTTGGATTGGGATTTCTGGCTGGGGCCTGCTCCCAAGGTTCCGTTCAATATCGGGCGCTTTCGCGACGGCATGCATCGCTACTTTAAGGACTATGTGAACAGTTGGCTGCACGAGCTAGGCCCACACATCGTCGATCTGCCCGTGTGGGCGCTTGAACTAGGTGCTCCGCTGGCCGTTTCTGCCAGTGGAGGGCGTTTTGCTACGACCAGTATCGCCGATGTGCCCGACACCTTGCATGTGATTTGGGAGTATCCCAACATGAACATGACTTGGGTGCTCATGCAGCAGAGCCGGTTCAATTTCGGTGTGGGGGAAATAGGGCCTTATCGCCAGTTGGGCGTTATTTTCCACGGAAAAGATGCCACCCTTATCGCCAACTACGATCTCTGCCAGGTTATAGATAAAAACGGCAAACCGGTCGAGCGCACGGACTATCCTGTGGTGGTACCGCCCTCTCCGGGGCATTGGCGCGAGTTTATAGATTGTATCAAAACGCGCCAGCAGCCTTCCTGTAATTTCGAGGCGCATCTGCCCCTTCATCTCGCCCTGAACCTGGCGCATACGTCTCTCTATGCCAACCGTAAAATCCACTGGGATAACACCAAATTTGAGGTCATCGCTGATCGCGAGGCCAACCATCTGCTGATGCCGCCCTATCGCGCCCCGTGGAAACTCCCTGTGGTGAAAGAAGCATGAAACCGAACCGCTCTCAAACCGATACGGGCATCAGCCGCCGCACCTTTGTATGGGGAACGGCCGGCGCAGCGCTGTTGGCCGGCCCGGCCGAGGCGCAGGAGACGGTGCCGACAGCGGAGCATGGCCCTCACAAGGCGGTGCTCTACTCCATGCTGCCGGAGAACCTCACGGTGGAGGAACGACTTAAGCTGGCGCGCGATGTGGGGTTTGAGGGGGTAGAGGCGCCGCCGCTTACCGACCCGAAAGAGCAGGAGCGTCTGCGGGCGGCCGCCGAGTCGGCCGGCGTGCGCATTCATTCGGTGATCTACGGCGGGTGGGACCCACCGCTCTCCAGTCCCGACCCGCAGGCCGCCGCGCAGAGCCTGAAAAATGCCGAAGCTGCCCTTCGGTGCGCCCAAGCGCTTGGTGCCGACGATATCCTGCTCGTGCCCGCCGTGGTAGACGCCAAAACGCGCTACGTGGAGGCCTACCATCGTTCGCAGCAGGCCATCCGCCGTCTGCTGCCCCTAGCCGAACAACTGAAAGTCAAAATCTGCCTCGAGGAGGTTTGGAACAACTTTCTGCTAAGCCCTCTGGAGTTTGCAGCGTTCGTCGACTCGTTTCGGAGCCGGTGGGTAGGAGCTTATTTCGATGTAGGAAACGTGGTTCCTTTCGCCTGGCCGCAGGACTGGATTCGCACCTTAGGGTATCGCATCCAGAAGGTGCATCTCAAGGACTTTAAGGGAGGGCCGGGGCTTTTCGGCGGCATCGGCGGTCATTTTGTGAACCTGCTCGAGGGCAGCATTGACTGGCCGGAAGTGCGACGGGCTTTTGCCGAGATCGGCTATACCGGCTATATGACTACCGAGCTTGCCGGCGGCGATGCGGCCTATCTGCGCGATGTGAGTCGGCGGGTAGACAAAATTTTGGCAGGCGGCTGAGCCTTAGATTCCGCATGGCGTGAAGCCATTTGCTGCGCAATTACGTAGAGGAGTGTAGGAGGAAATACGTTAAAACGATGAACAGCCCCCTATCCTCAGGTTCGGGGTCGGTGCGCTCCGGCATAGACCCGCTCGTCCGCTCACGCCTTATGCTGTTGCTGGCCACCGCGGTAACGGTGGTTTTACTTTTTATTCCGTATGCGCAGCAGATTCTCTACCCCCTACGGCTCTTTGTTACCTTTGTTCATGAAAGCGGCCACGCTTTGGCTACCGTCCTTACCGGTGGGCAGGTGGAGTATATTCGCATCGCGCCTTCCGGCAGTGGGGTCACCATCTCTGCGGTGTCACCCTGGGCGCAAGGCCTCGTGGACTCGGCAGGCTATTTAGGCGCCACTCTTTTTGGGGCGTTGCTGTTGCAGTTTGGGCGCCTGACACGTTGGCGCCATGCAGGCCGAGCCGTGCTTTATGCGGTTGCTGCCTACCTGCTTTGTGTGGTGCTTTTGTGGTGCAATCCATTTCGTAGTGGCGCTTTTACATTCATTACCGGGCTTTCGATTGTCGTGCTGCTTTTTTTAGCAGGGCGATTTGCCTCTCCACAAATTGCCGAGTTTCTGGCATCCTTTCTGGCCGTACAGTGCTGTTTGGATGCGCTTATTGACCTGCGCGTGCTGATTGGGCTTACTACGAACGATCTTGGTCAAAACGATGCCACCAACATGGCGCATGCCGTGGGGCTTACGGCCACCTTTTGGGCGGTGCTATGGGCTTTGGTGGCGATAGGCATTCTTACGCTTTCCGTCCTTAGCTATTGGCGTGGAACCGCTCGAAGGAGAAGGCAGGTGCCGATGGAAGTGGGTTTGTGAGGGGAAAGCGATGTTTTCTCAAGGCAGGGGTGTGCGTAAACAGAGGGCGGAGGAGGCCAGCGCATGCGAGCACTGTGGTGCGCTGGTTTACGGTGATACGCGTCGCTGTCCTCAATGCGGCCATTTTCCCATAAAGCTTCACCTGTGTCCACGGTGTAAAACCATTAGCGCTGCCGATGCCGAACGGTGCTGGCGTTGTGGTTATGTGTTTTTGCCAGAGCGCGACTATCTTTGAGGATCGTTGGCGAGAGCGGAAAAGGGTTGCTTTGATTATTTCCCGGAGGTTTCACAGAAAACCGTAAGTTGGCTTATTGGTCTCCCCTCCCCCTGCATGGGGGTGTTGGCATCCCATGTTGCCTCGAAGCAAAGCTGAGCGGTCTTCTCATTACTGAGGGGAAGGGCGTCGGCTGCAGAGCCAGTGGTACGACTGTCATTTCGAGCCAAAGGCGAGAAATCTTGAGTTTCAATTCCCGCCAGTTATGAGGGGTAGGGGGTGGAGCTGACAATCTCACGGTTCTAGAGTCAGTTAGCAGAGTGAGCCTATCCCATCCTTTCCCCTATGTTTCGGGGGATGCTAGCGTGCAGCTTCGGAGGGGCTTTGTGGGGTAAGGTATACTACGATAACTGCCAAATTTTTCGAGGACGAGAAACGTGGAAAGAAAGTTACGCATTGGGATACCTAAAGGAAGTTTGCAAGAATCCACTTTTGCCTTTTTCAAAAAGGCAGGCTATGAGTTTCGCATGAGCAGCGGGCGATCTTACCACCCGACGGTGGACGACCCGGAGCTGGAGCCGCTGCTGATACGCCCCCAAGAGATACCGCGCTACGTGGAACAAGGCATTCTGGACGCAGGCCTTACAGGAAAGGACTGGATAGAGGACAACGGGGCCGATGTGGAGGAGGTGGCCGAGTTTGTCTACTCTAAAGCTACACTAAACCCCATTCGTGTGGTATTGGCGGCAAAGAACGATTCGGGAATCAACTCGGTGCACGATCTGCAGGGCAAACGCATCGCCACAGAGTATGTTCGGCTTACCGAGCGCTACCTGCAGAGGCATGGGGTACATGCGCAGGTGGAGTTTTCGTGGGGCGCTTGCGAGGTAAAGGTGCCGGAGTTGGCCGATGCCATTGTCGTGAACACGGAGACGGGAAGCAGCCTACGTGCGCATGACCTCAAGATCGTGGATGTGCTTCTTGTCTCCACAACCCGTCTTATTGTGAATCGGGCCGCTTGGCAAGACGAATGGAAGCGCGCCAAGGTGGAAAATATCGCCATGTTGCTGCAGGGGGCACTAAACGCCGAGCAGCTTGTGGGGCTAAAGATGAACGTTCCCAAGGCGGAGTTAGAGCAGATTACCTCGCTGCTTCCCGCCCTGCGCAACCCTACAGTTTCCCCTCTGGCCGACCCGAACTGGGTGGCCATCGAGATTATTGTGGCAGAGAACACGGTCAGAGACCTGTTGCCGCGGTTGAAACGAGCCGGTGCCGAAGGCATTGTGGAGTATCCACTGAACAAGGTGATCTACTAAGGCAATGATCGCGCAGCTTCGTGGGCGGGTGGTGCGTGCGGAGGCCGGTGCGGTGGTGTTGGACGTTAACGGAGTGGGCTATTTGGTGCATGTGCCGACGCCGTTGCTTTCGAGCCTAAGCGCGTGTGAGGGCGATGTCACGCTGCTAACCCATCTTGTGGTGAGGGAAGATGAGCTGTCGCTTTACGGCTTTTCGCGCGCCACGGAGCTGCACATATTTCGGCTTTTGTTGAGCGTAAGCGGCGTAGGGCCAAAGGCCGCGTTGGCGTTGTTGTCGGCTCTCGAGGTAAGCGAGTTGGCCCGCGCCCTGTCTTCGGGGGATATAAAACTGCTTACCAAAGTGCCGGGGGTGGGGCCGAAACTGGCACAGCGGCTTAGCCTCGAGCTAGGCGACAGAGTTTCGGCGCTCGCTTTCGAGCAGCGTGTCGGGCAGGCTGTCGGCACCGGCGAGCGGACGGCCTTGGAGAATGCGGCGTGGGAGGATGCCATCGAGGGGTTGGTAGCGCTGGGCTACAGCCGTGCCGATGCTCGGCGAGCGGTGGAGCGCGTCTTTCCCGACTTGCCCGATCGAGCCGACGCCGCCGCGCTTCTGCAGGCGGGCTTGAAGTTGCTTACTTCGCGTAGGCAGTAGGTGCAGAGCCTTCCTTCACAGGGTTTGCCTCACGGCCCTAAAGGGCTATCCGGCACGCGCTGCCCCGGATTGTAGACCATGGCATACCATGGCCAAAATCCATCGCCCGGAAACTTGATCTGCAGCACCCGCACCGATCCATCGAGGTTCAGCCGAAGCGTGGTGCCCTCGCGCAGGTAGACGTTGGGTGGGTAGACGGGGTCGGAAGGAAACGTTTTCCTGAGTGGTGGATAGTTGGGAATGGGATAGCCGTGGTTGAAGTCGAGAATAACCCCTACCGAAGACGGAGGGAGGGCTAACAAGGCTTTCCACTCGTCATAGTTAGGTCCATCGTCACATCGGAAGGGAGGACAAGGCTCAAAGTAGCTGTAGGAAGAAGGGTAACGATAGTAGTAGTGTGGGGTGTTACCGGCATCCCAAAGCCAGTAGGCATAGTTCCCGGTGATGTCGTCGGGGCAGAGCAGCAGTTTGGGGGTGGAGACGTAGGTAGGCACCAGCCTATCAAGCAGGTAGGGCCGCTCTCCATTATAGTCTTCAAGATAGAGACGAAAGGCAATGCCGATTTGACGGAGGTTAGAGATGCAGACGGACTGTTTTGCCTTCTCTCTGGCGGAGGAGAGGACGGGGAAGAGGAGGGCAGCCAGTAGAGCAATGATGGCTATCACCACAAGCAGCTCGATGAGGGTGAAGCCTACGTAGGAACCGTTTCGTTTTGGCATCTTTGTAGCTCCTTTGGGAAAGGCACGAGCCAGAACCGTTTGCTGTCTGGCACGGCTCATAAAAGTGTTCGCATAGAAACATGTTTCCTTGCAACGCTCCAACGCTAGATGCCCTCGCGAGCATGTTCCAGAGTTTCTGCTCGCGAGGGCAGAGAGCCTGGTAGGTTAGGAGCCGGTACTTAGGCAAATTACAGGGCACACTACCGGCCCGGTTTGAGAATTGCAACATCCGGCTTGTACGGGGGACGAGCACCGAGTACAGACGACGGTGCCAGGCCCGTTGAGGTTTTTGCACATGTATTCCGCGTAGGCCATCGTATATTGCCAATACTGGCTCGTTAGTTGGCAGTTCATACTCTGTGCAACGCAGAAGGTCGCGGTTGGGCAGGTATGATAGGTCTTGCAGCTATAGCCCGTGGTGGGGCAGTTATCTACGATGTCGCCTCGAACGTTATTAGGGGCGCAGAGCGCGAAGGCGGCGAGACTAAGCACTGCCGACTGGGCTGCGGTGAGCAGGGTAGCCTACATCCGTTTCATGGTTC
>NZ_DATGLN010000208.1:0-9356 GCF_035294165.1 Chthonomonas sp. | reverse complement strand
CCGATAATAGAGGGGAAAGCCATCTCTGGCCTGAATCCTCCCACGGAGGCGATCCCATTCGATGCTCATTAGAGAGTATGAAGCCAACTCCCTAAAGGAGTGTCTCACGCAGATACGCAACGAGCTTGGCCCGGAAGCCATTATTTTGGATACACGCAAGGCGCGCAAAGGAGGGCTGCTGGGCATCGGTGCCCGCGAGATCGTTCGCGTCGTGGCCGCCACCGGCCTTGTTCCCCGCGAAGAGGTCGAAGCGAAATCCCGTTCAAGCAGCCAACCTAAAGAGGAAGACAACCCCACCGAAACCGCCGGCGCCACCTCGGCGGCCGCCGCGCAGGCCTATCATACCATCGCTGCCGTTGCCAATAACCATGGGGACAAACTGACCCCCCAAACTCGCTCTGCTACCGCCACCAAAACACGCCCTCCCTCAACCGTGCCAACGCCTTCGATCCTCTCTAAACCGCACGCCGAGGAGCGCCTGCCCGCTTCCGCATCCAAAGCCCGTCGCCCAACACCTGCACTCAACAACCATTCCGTAGAGCCTGCAGCAGAGACCACCGCAACCAACGGTGCGAAAAAGACCTCCATCTCCTCCACCCAACGTATTGGCGAGCTAGAGCAGGCCCTAGCGGAGATACGCGAGGCACTAGATACCTTGCAGCAGCAACAGAGGCTCTCGCAGGAACAGACGGTCACCGCAGTCGTCTCTGCGCTTGCCCCTGTTGTGGCGCCTACCGCACCGACGCCCCTTGTGCTGCCGGCCTGCCCCGAACTCTATCAGAAGCTCCTAGAAATAGGAGTAGACGAGGCCTTAGCCCGTGACCTGGTGGAAAACCTGCCCGATGTAAGCCGCTGGAGCGAGCAGGCGCGGTTGCCTATGGCGCTCTCTGCTCTTTCAGACCTCATCGCGCGGCGCATCCCCATCGCTGCGCCCCTTGCCCCCACGCCGGGGCAATTGACGACGGTCGTGTTTATCGGGCCAACCGGCGTAGGCAAAACGACCACCATCGCGAAACTGGCGGCGCGTTTTGCTCTGCTCGAACACAAGCGAGTCGCCCTGCTCACGGTAGACACCTATCGCATCGCCGCCGTAGAGCAACTCAAAACGTACGGCCAGATTATGGATATCCCCGTGCGCGTGGCCTACGATCAGAGCGAGGCCGTGGCCGCCCTACGCGAGTGCGCGGACTACGATCTGCTGCTGATTGATACGGCCGGCCGAAGCCAGAAGAACACGATGCAGGTGGGAGAACTCAAAAGCCTCATAGACCGATTGAATACCAAAAGCTATCTTGTGCTTTCCGCCTGCATGAAAGAGCGCGATATGTTGGAAGCTGTGGAGCGCTTCTCCAAAGCACGTGTGGATAACCTCATCTTTACCAAGCTCGATGAGACCGACAGCCGCGGCTCCTTGCTGAACGTGCTCGATAAAACGGGCGTGCCGCTCGCCTACATCACGACAGGCCAAAAGGTACCAGAAGATATCGAGGCCGCCGACGGGCGACGTTTTGCGCACCTCCTTCTCGAAGAGGGTTGTTAGCGCACAAGAACTTCCTCGCGAACTCCTTTCGATAGAGGGCCGACGCGATAACCGCGAAGGCCCTTCTTTTTGCTTTTGCCCTCATCCCTAGAACGCCTTGGACGACCACACGTAGGTTTTGGGCACAAGTTCGTGGTATGATTTTTACGAATAGAGAGGAAGAAGCGCCACCCCTGCTTGAAGAGAGGCCTGGTTGGTGCCTTTTCCATAAACCAAAGAAGGAAACCGTTGGAAACGTTAACTCGCGATGAAGGGGAAAATGCCTGCATGGCCGGTGTGATACTACGAAATCTCACCAAAGTGTTCAACAAAGTGGTTGCCGTTAACAATGTGAATTTGGAAATTCGTGACAGTGAGTTTATGGTGCTCGTCGGCCCTTCCGGCTGTGGTAAGACGACCGCACTGCGCATGATCGCCGGTTTGGAAGAGGCCACCTCCGGGGAGATCATCATCGGCGATCGCGTGGTGAACGATGTGTCGCCCAAAGACCGCGACATCGCCATGGTCTTTCAAAACTACGCCCTCTACCCCCATATGAACGTCTACGATAACATGAGTTTTGGCCTCCGTTTAAAACGGGTGCCCACGAACCTGCCCTGGCCTTTTAACACGCGACGCGCCTTCAGCGAAGATGAGATCGATCGCCGGGTGAACGAGGCCGCCGAAATGCTGGGGTTGAAACACCTCCTGCAGCGAAAACCCAAAGAGCTTTCCGGTGGTCAACGTCAGCGGGTTGCCCTAGGGCGGGCCATCGTGCGCGAGCCAAAGGTGTTCTTGATGGACGAACCGCTCTCGAACCTCGACGCCAAACTGCGTGTTCAGACACGCGCGGAGCTTATCAAGCTGCATCGTCGCCTTGGCATCACCACAGTCTACGTAACGCATGACCAGGTGGAGGCGATGACCATGGGCGACCGCATCGCCGTAATGAACAACGGAGTGATCCAGCAGTGCGACACACCGCTCAACCTCTATAACCATCCGGCGAACCTCTTTGTGGCGGGCTTCATCGGCTCGCCCGCAATGAACTTTGTTCCGGCCACCATCGTAGAACGCAATGGAGAGTTGCTGGTGGATGCTGGAAGCTTCCAGGTGACCCTACCCCCAGAACAGGCTCAAAAGGCGCGCGGCTACGTGGGCAAGCGGTGCATTTGGGGCATTCGCCCGGAGGACATCTACGACAAAAACCTGCCGGGATTGGTTCAGCCGACCTCCGGTAACACCATCACGGTGGATGTAGATGTGGTAGAGCCGCTCGGTAGCGACATGGAAATGTACCTTAAAAGCAACGACATCTCGCTCATTGCCATGATTGATAGCGCCTCCACGGCTAAAGTGGGCGGCAAACTCGAAATCGTATTCGATATGGCCAAGAGCCACCTCTTCGATCCTGAAACCGAGCAGGCTATCTACTAAAATATGAAAGGCCCTCATGCTGCTGCAAGCCGAGCATATCAGTCTGAGTTATGGTGATGGAGACCGCATCGCCTACGCCGTACGCGATATTTCGTTGGACATTCCGGCAACCGGCTTTTTCGGCGTGATGGGGCCCTCCGGCTCCGGGAAAAGCTCGCTGCTCTATCTCTTAAGCGGGCTGAAACGACCGGTGACGGGAAAAGTGCTCTACAGGGGCACCGACCTCTACGCGCTCTCTGAACGAGAGCGCGTGCGCCTACGACGACAGAAGTTCGGTTTTGTATTTCAGTATCCCTACCTCATTAACTACCTTACCGTTCAAGAGAACCTGCTTATAGCCGCCGCATCGGCGGATAGGGATGCTGCCAAGAAGGCCGACCTGCTCCTTCACCAACTGAATATTGCGCATCTGCGCAACAGCTTTCCAACCCACCTCTCCGGTGGCGAACGTCAGCGTTTGGCCGTAGCCCGTGCCATGATGCAAGAGCCGGAGGTGATCTTCGCCGATGAACCAACGGCCGCGCTCGACCATACCAACGGCCGCGCCGTCATAGATTTGCTACTGGCCTACAGAGATCGAGGTGCCGTTATCGTCGTGAGCCACGACCCCCTGATGCTGCAAGGGGCCGATCGCATCTACTACCTACTCGATGGCTGTTTAGAAAAGGTAGAAGAGCACTCGACCACAACTCAACCCTTACGGACTATCCTACCGTAGAAACCGACCATGAAAAAGCCGCTATGCGAAACCCTATCTATTTATCAGGAGATAAAAACCCATGTCACATCGAACCGTCAGCTTCAAGGGAAACCCGGTGCCCCTCGAAGGCCCGGAGCTGAAACCGGGAGACGCCGCTCCTAACTTCCGTCTACAACAGAACGCCGCCGACGGCCTCGGCGATGTCACGCTTGATGACTTTGCCGGGAAAACCCTGCTGATCTCCGTCGTCCCCTCCATTGACACCTCGGTTTGCGCTCAGCAAACGCGCACCTTCAACCAAAAAGCCGCGCAACTTCCCGACACCGTGGCCGTCCTTACCGTCAGCATGGACTTGCCCTTCGCTCAAGCGCGCTTCTGTGGCAGCGAACATATAGACCGCATCAAGGTGTTATCCGACCATAGAACCGGCGACTTTGGTCGAGCCTACGGCCTCCTCATCGCCGAAGGGCCATTGCAGCGGATTCTGGCCCGTGCCGTCTTCGTGGTAAGCCCCGATCGCAAAGTTAAGTATGTAGAGTATGTGCCAGAGATAACCCAAGAGCCTAACTACGACGCCGCCCTCGCCGCGGTGGCTTGAGGCGCTTATGCGGCAAGCAGCACGAACGGCAAGCCTCTTTCTCTTAGGGCTTGTGCTGCTTGCCGCGCCGCTCGCCCTTTTGGCGGCTCCCACGCCTGCCGTGGCGTTTCACGTTCCTCCACGCGCCATCACCTATCAACGGCTGGGGTATGCCTTAGGTTTCTTCGGCATCTTTTGGCATGGGTTGGGGCTTTGGTTAACCTTGCACCTCGGAATTGCGGCACGCCTTCGATGTTGGGCCTATCGTCTAACGGCGCGTCGGCCAACCTTGGAAAAGCCCCCGCCATTACGTACGCTGGCGCTTTTTTACGCCGCGTTCTCTCTGCTGTTTCTCCTTTGGCAAATGCCTTTAGGTATGGCTGGCTTGGTGCTGGAAAAACAGTTCGGGTTTGCACGCGAGGGTTGGGCTATGTGGCTCGGCGATACGGCTCTCTCGTGGGCGCTTTCGCTGCCTCTCATTCTCATTCTATGGCTCGGTTATGCCGTCTACTTTCGAAGCCCACAACGATGGTGGCTGTGGCTGTGGGCGGCACTCATTCCACTCATTCTATTTAACAACGTGCTACAGCCTATCGTCATCGCGCCTCTTTTCAACCACTATCGTCCCCTACCTCCGGGGCCACTCCGTCGTGCCATTGAAACGCTTGCCGCCAAAGCTAATATCCATCATGCAGTCATTCTTGTGGAGAACACCAGTCGCCGCACGACGCACGTCAACGCCTACGTCACCGGCATCGGCCCCACCACCCGCATCGTCATAGACGACACGGCCCTCAAAACGCTCCCGCCCGATCAGTTACTGGTGATGGTGGCCCATGAAATGGGGCACTACGTGGAAAAACATGTCTGGATCATAACGCTTAGCAACATCGTGGGGGCCGGGGTGCTGCTTTGGGTGTTGGCCAAGGTGTTCCCGGCTTTGCTCCAGCGTTTTGCCCGAAAGTGGCGCATCGAAGGCCCAACCGATCTTGCTGCACTTCCGGCGCTTTTGCTCTGTCTCTATGTGCTGCTTCAAATTCAAATGCCGCTAGCCAACCTCGAATCGCGCTATCTTGAGCATCGCGCCGACGCTTTCGCGCTTCGTCTTACCCACCTCAACCAGGCTATGGCGCAACTGTTTATCGGCTTCGCCGAACGCGATTATGAAGACCCAAATCCCCCTAAGCTCATCCAGTGGTGGTACGGAACGCATCCTTCGCTGCAATCACGGGTTCAGTTTGCTTTGAGCTACCACCCCTGGCGCCACTCGAACGGTAGGTAGGTAGTTCCAATCTTGCAGTATTGTCATGCTGCCGGCCACAACGACAATGGGGCCTTGTTGTGCCCTTTGCCAAGCGCCCCTCTGAATACCGTTGTGCAAACGCGCATAGTCCGACCATCGGAAGTTTCCGGGCATCCCGAAGGGGCTTAGATAGGGTTGCACCTTCCGAAGCTGCACCTCATATCGCCCCGGATAAAGCCCCTGGAGGAACCAACGTCCCTCCCTATCCAACGGCAACCAGACATCGTCCTCCTGCCCTTTTGCCGCCCCCTCAATACAGGCAAGAGAGACCTCCACCACCCCCAAAGCGACAGGCGCCCCTTCCAAAAGCACCCGCCCCGCCAGACCGCCGCCCAACTGCCCTGCCGGAACGGTGAGATGGATGCATTCGCCGGGGGGGATGGGGTTTGCCGTAGGAGGTGGCATATCCAGATACAGCTCCATCCAGATAGCAAGGCGTTGCCCTGGCGGCGACCATTGCGGCGGCATAAGAAAAACGACCGGTTCATGATCCCAAAAGTCAAACCGGCCTTGCCACACCCGCGCGGGCCTGCCGGCGAGGGCGAACCTTAGGGTGGTCGGCAAGAGGCCGTACCGTGCCAAGGAGGCGTTCAGCGTGCAGTCCAAAAGAACGTTCTCCTGCCCACCCACGGGGGCTACAAAGCGGCCATCCATACCTGGCGCCAAAATGAGATGGTTCGGCAGGTGAAATGGCCCGGGATCGGCCACGAAGGGCGGGAAGAGCTTGCGCCAAGCGGCAGCCTGTGCCCGTGTGAGACAGACGAGATTCGGGCGCCGGCCGAGCATACCCAGCTGCGAGTCCGGTAAGAGTCGCGCCGAGAGTAGCCCAAAGATATGGGTCGCTATCGGCAGAGGGACGTTGGATATCCGAAACGGAACCCGCTGTGCAGGCGGTTGGGGTGGTGGCTCTGGATGAGGGTTGATTTGGCTTAATGTCGGATAGAGGCGCGACTCATAACGCTCCGCCAACTTCTCCTCTTGTAAAAGGGAAGAGAGCATCAGGGTGCCCGCAAAATAGGTGAGCAGCCTTGCAGAAGGCGATGGTGCCGGCAGCTCAAAAAGCGCTCCGATCCCTCCGGGAAAGCGAAAATTGCTGAGATAGCTCCCCACCAATTTCTGGCCGGTATCGTCCTGAGCGTAGACCTTCGAGCGGGCATCTATGCTGATGTTGTGTAGATCGTGCCGAACCGACATCACCTGTAGACTTACGATGAGTTTTCCGGCGGGCAGGTGCACTGTGGGCGCCACATTCCCGAACAGGTGCGCTCGTCCACAAAGCACCTGCCGCACGGAAACAAGATATCCCCCACAATCCTCCGACAAATTGGCCACATAAAGCGGAGCAGAAACCGGAGGTGGTAGATGCAGGGGGTCAATATAGAGCACACGGGTATCGCGTGGGTCTGACTGGATTGCACTTAGCCGAGGCGGTACGAGATAGTCCTTTCTCATGCCGCCTTGCGACGGCGGCGCCGTTCGATGCGTAGCATGCCCGAATAGCAGCCAAACGAGCAGCCCCCCAACCATCACGAACAGAACAGCCCTTTTTTCGATGCGCTCTAGCGCCTCCGTAGGCCGCCACCTTCTCGTTGTTGACTGCGGACTCTCCGCCTCTTGCATTCTCTTCTACCCTGTTCGTATGCGCACAAAGCGTCGCGCTCCCACGCGAAGTAGTTTGCCCTCCAGCGCCGCCATGTCGAACTCGGCGTTTACATCTTGTACCCGCTTACCGTCTAGCTCCACTCCTCCCTGTTCAACAAGGCGTCGAGCCTCGTTGTTGCTTTTAGCAATACCGGCTGCCACCAGCAGTCGGCATATCCAAATACGTCCCTCGCGAGCCTGTTCCGATCCAACCACTATCTCGGGCACATCGCTCGGCAGCTCGCCACCCGCATGCACGCGGTTCCATTCGATATCGGCCTCCTCTGCCGCCTTCGCCCCATGATAGATCGCTACGATCTCACGAGCCAACCGTCGTTTGACGTCCTTTGGGTTTATTTCTCCTTTCGACGCCCGCTGCAATAACTCCTCTATCTCTTCGAGGGGCACATCGGTACAGAGCACGAAATAGTCTCGCATCATCGCATCGGAGATGGACATGAGCTTGCCGTACATATCCAGCGGTGGCTCCGTTATCCCCACATAGTTCCCCAGCGACTTGCTCATCTTTTTCACGCCGTCTAGGCCTACAAGCAAGGGCATAAAAAGGGCTACCTGAGGCTCTTGGCCCATCTCCCGCTGGAGGTCACGCCCGGCGAGGATATTGAATGTTTGGTCTAGCCCTCCCATTTCTATATCGGCTTTGATGACCACCGAGTCGTACGCCTGTGCCAACGGGTAGAGCAGTTCATGGAGGCCTATAGGCAGGCCTTGGGCATAGCGATTGGCAAAATCCTCCCTTTGTAAAACTTGGGCCAACGTCATTTTAGCGGCGAGGTGCACAACATCGGCAAAGGTAAGCCTTCCCAACCACTCGCTATTGAAGCGGACTTCGGTGCGTTCGCGGTCTAGAATGCGCGCAAGTTGCTCCACATAGGTACGGGCATTGGCCGCGATCTCCTCTTGTGAGAGCATGGGGCGGGTTGTAGAGCGGCCCGAAGGGTCTCCTATCAGCGCGGTGTAGTCTCCGACGATGATCACTACCTGATGCCCGAGGTCTTGAAACTGCCTCAACTTTCTCAAGACCACGGCAAAGCCGAGGTGGATATCCGGCGCGGTGGGGTCTAGGCCCAATTTAATGCGCAGGGGTCGGTTCTCTTGCCGTGCCTTCCACAGCTTCTCCTCCAGCCCCCCTTCTGGAATGACTCCGGCCGTACCTCTTTTCAAGCGCTCGGCCTGCTGTAAGATATCGTTGGGTATGGTCGTTGCGGTCTCCAAAAGCTCCTCCAACAGCTATGTTTTGCGTTAACAGAGAGTCTACCCCATGTTAGAACGGAGTGTCCTCCAAAACACCAACCCACACCGTCACATGGAACATCCTCTCCCCTTTTCCGTTCAGGAGTGGGCATCTCACACCTATTCGCAGTTTCTTCTATGAAGGCGTTGCTTCTTAGCCCCTTATTTTTTGCAGAACCTTGCTCGCCAGAGAAGCCATAGTGTCCAACCATTTCTCCTCCAGTGGCAGCCTGCCCTGCCTCAGTATTATCGCGAATTGCCTCCAGGCAAAAAATTTTTTGCCAAACTCTTGACAACACGTCCCGGCTTTGTTATAATATAACTATATAACCCTACAAACCTTTCCTGCTACTTCTCTGCTCGTTAAGGAGGTCGCAACCATGAAGGCTTTGGCAGTCCACCGGCTCGTGGCGCGTTTGGGGCTTTACGCCCCTTCCCGTTTTGCCCCCTGGCAACGGTTCTGTGCCCTTACCACCCTTGGCAGCTTTGTCTGGAGCTTTGTGCTCTCGGCACCCTGTGTGGCCATTGCCCAAACTCGTGAGCATACCCCCCCCTAATTGCTAACAATAAAAACTCCATGAACTTCCCCAAACCCAAACGTTCGCAACCCCACTTCTCCATCAACTACCTCCAACCGGCCCCCAAGCCTTCCCATCCGCTCGCTCCGGCCACACGCTCCCTCTCGCTGCTGGATGCTCTGGGGCAACCCACCCAATCCGTCTCCCCCACCCAACGCCTCCTGTGGCGCAAACGGCTCCATCAGCCCAAGCTCTCCTCCCTCTCGGCGGCCTGGCTGCACCTGTGGCTGGCCCAGACCGCTTTAGGTCAAGACCAGCATCCCCAAGCCGCTCTTGAGGAGTTGGCGTGGGTAAGGCATTTCGCCCAACCCACCTGGTCGGTCTACGGCTTGGCCCTCTACGACACC